>JAFGIQ010000208.1 GCA_016929575.1 candidate division FCPU426 bacterium | reverse complement strand
TGAAACGACTGTCCCGGCATGCGGATGACCCGGCGGAAAAAAAAGCCTCCCAAACCATTCCCGCCGGTTTGGCTGCACCTGACGATCTTATCCCCGAATTGTGCCAGGAGTTTTCCCATTTGCCGTTTTCTGCCTACGCGCTGCAGAAATTACTCGCTGATTACAGCTTTGAAAGCGTGCTGGATATTGGCTGCGGCGCAGGAGTGCATGCAGAAATATTTCTTGAACATGGCAAAAAAATCACTGCCATTGACTATGGAAATTCCCCCTATTTTCAACAAAAACGCCCGGGCATCAGGGCGATAGTAGGGGATTTCAACACCCATCCTTTTGACTGCCAATTTGACTGCATCTGGTGCTCCCACGTGCTTGAACACCAACTCAATCCGAATTTATTCCTGTGCAAGCTGTTTGCCTTGCTCCGGGAGGGCGGGGTACTGGCCGTCACCGTGCCTCCTTGTAAACATGAAATAGTCGGCGGACATATGAGCCTTTGGAATGCCGGGCTGGTGCTTTATCATTTGATCCTCGCCGGGTTTAATTGCCGCCAGGCGAGTATTCTGCAGTATGGATACAATATCAGTGTGATTGTCCGTAAAGAGAGCATCCAGCTGCCTTCCACCCTGGCTTTTGACCAGGGCGATATTCGGAAGCTTAAAGCCTTTTTACCGGAAGGACTTCAATACAATAAAAATGAAAATGACGATCCCTTTGATGGCAACATCACGCGCTTGAATTGGCAGCAGCAGTCTGCCGGTGTAAAGCCGCGGGACGCAAAATCACTCCCGGCCATTTCAGCAGCCGAGGTTTTACCCCATACTTCTCGCAAGTTGTTCTTTATCAACTGGTCGGGCTCGGAATTCACCCACAGGTGGTCTTCCGGAAAATCGCCCGAAATCATCTTTGCCGTGGATGAAAAGGAGCGTCCGCGCTTTCAAGGAAAAATCACCATGCGGGCCGGATTTTACGAAAGGCAGCGGATCCGTATTTATCTGAACAACCATAAAATCTTCAGCGGAAAATACAAATCCTGGGATGATAGAATAAGCGTCCGGTTCAACCCCGCCTGGTTAAAAGTCGGCAACAATAATATCCGCTTTGCTTTGCCCGACGCCCGCCAGCCAGGGAATGGAGATGTGCGCGTTGTGGCCTTGGCGCTGAAGTCGTTTTCCATTGTGTAATACTGAGACACAATACGTAATTATTAGCCTTGAAAAATAAAGCTGTTTCATGATGTCCCTGTAAGCTGGCCATCAAGAGGGATAGGCTGTATTTCTTGGTATCAGCCATTTTACAGTTGAATAAAAAAGTAAAATGAAATAAAAGGAATTTTCCCCAACCCTGTCAGAATATATATTTAAACGTGCGGGGGGATTGGTTTGGTAAAAGCCGGAAATAATCGGAGCGGAGAAAGAATAGGGTATATTTTTAAGGCGAAGCATCACCAGTGTCCAAATTGGGATTGAGAAAGATACGACAACTATTGTAAAATTGGCGCCGGTAGGCACCCGGACTGCCGGAGATATCTCCGGCAGCCCTGACCGGATGGATTATTGGGAAGAAAAAGGACGCCTCCGGCAGTATTCGCGCAACTTGGACAGCAATGGCGAAGCATAATAAAATAAGCCGAATTTACCTGTGGAGGGGCGGGAGATGAAAAAAGGACTGTTATTATTGGCGGCAATGATGATGGCTTTTTCTGCTTGGGCTGACGGCAACAATTACGGTCCTGCGGCTTATTTGGATTACGGTGCCGGCAGCCGGGCCACGGGCATGGGCGGAGCCTTTGTGGCTTTGGCCGATGATGCCACGGCGGGTTTTTGGAATCCCGCCGGACTGGCGCAAATGGATTTATATAGGTATCAATTCGGCATGCAATACGCGTATCTGGCCAATGACATGAATTCCAGCTACCTGGCCTATTCATTCCAACTTCCGGATATCGGTTGTTTCTCGGCTTCGTGGATGAACTTCAGCATCCATGATATCGAGGGACGCGATGAAAACGGGGAACTGGCCGGCACTTTTGGAAGTTCGGAGAATATTTTTATTGCCAGTTTTGGCAGAAAAGTCTACGAGTGGGTCAAGGGCTTAAGCCTGGGCATCAATGTGAAAATGCTGCATCAGGGCCTTGGTGATTATGCGGCGTTCGGGCACGGATTGGACATTGGCGCGATCTGGCAGCCTGTTCTCTATTGGGACCACACGGTCGGCGTGCAGGTGCAAAATTTATTGCAGAGATTGTATTGGCAGGACACGGATGCCGTGGATGCATCGCTGGTGAATGCCGTTGCCGGAGTGGCCTTGCGGTTTTTACCCTCTGCAGACGAAATGTATTTCTATCATTTAATTTCGGCCTTTGATTTTAAGTTTTCGGAGTATAATCGTTTTGATTACCGGCTGGGAGTTGAATATTGGTACATACAGAGCATCGGCGCCCGGGCAGGCTACAACAGCCGGGAAGTGACCATGGGGGCTTCGTACCGGGAGGACCTGTATGAAGTGGACTATGCCTTTCATTATAGTGTGACGGAGATACAGGCCCACCAGCACCGCCTGACACTGTCTTTGAGATTCAAATAGTTGTTTTCAAAATGGGGGACAGGTACTTGTTGCGGGTCCCCCATTTTGAACAGAAAAATCATTGCGGATCTGCCAAGCGGCCGATGAATAAAATACCTCCAGTCGTATTTTCCCTAATGAGATAGATAAAGGGATGATCGGCGCGAAAAATATGCGGACTTTTATGATCCTCGCTCTCTTTCATCATGATCACTGCCGAAGCAGCAGCAGCTTCTGTACCGGCTTCATCCACGGCGATGAAGGTTTTGTGCAAAACTGCACTGATGAACAATCCTCTCTTGCCGGTCATGCCGGAAAAGTCAGCTGCTTTTTTATCAAAAGCACTGGGCATACCCAAGTTTTCCAGGGGCTTTGACAATTCACCATCATACGTGGTTTTGAATTTTGGCAAGCAGACCATTACCTCTTGAGCCTGAGAGGAAAAAAGCGTATTCATCCAGTTCTCCAGATTGCCGCCTGACAATTGCTTTTCCAATGCAGTTATACCGTTCTTCACTTTGGGTAACAATATAACCATGGACACTTCTTGGCCTTGGTAAGGCAGGGCAATGGCACTGAAATGACTGAATTGAGCATACGGAATGATGAATGGATGGTTCATTAAAGGTGCCGGCTTGCTTTTGGTAGGCGTGATAAAAAAAGCGTCTGGCCTGGTGTTCTCTGACGAAAAGGCCGCGAGCCAGTCGCCTTTAAAATAAACAGCATTGCAAAGCACCATTTCAGCCCCCTTGACAATACGCGGCATAACCAGGGTGGGGATTTTCTCGTTTGTCATGTCACTCACCCAGTGATTGATCTTTTGGCTTGCTTTTTCAAATTCATAGGTAAAATCCACCAAGTAAACGCCGGCATTAAACTCCTGGCGCATACTGCTCAAAAAAGGTTCTTCAAAATGATGTTTTTCCTGACACCACAAGGCATTGGCCACCTGGAGTTGCACCTGACCCGATGATTGTATCTTGTCAAAACGGGATTGCAGCTTAGCATAAGCCCTGGGAAGTTCGGTCTGGGGTCCTGCAAGCCGCAAGACTTTCTGCATTTCCATCTCGGTTTGCCCACGCGCCCCAACATATGTCATGGACAAGACAGTGGCCAGACTGTAGGGGGAGATCAATAGATTGCCTGGTTTTTCCTTGAGAGTTTGATACAAGTCACAACCGAAGGCGTTGTTACTCCCGGCGGTTTCTGTAAGATCCATTGCCTGCGCAGCGAGGCAAAGAACAAAAACAACAATAATGAATACTACTGCTTGAAATGATTCCTTTTTCATTATTTTTACGCCCCTTTCTAAATGAAGGTATTGATTTGTCCGTATTTTTCCCAGACATAATATTATACGAGTGAAAACGGAAAAAGGTTACATCTCTTTTTTTGCCTTCATTGGCGCTGCGGACCAGCCGAACAGTAGATCAGCAGAAAAGGCTGCGCTGCCGCGGTCAACTGGTCAGAGACAGTATGGATCGTGCCGCCTTGACAGACACCTGCCCCGTTTTCTTAGTGCAAGACCAGTATTTCAATATGGACACACCTCTCCCGAGCTTTTATACTGTCTTATCTGTTCGGCCACTTTTGCCGGGAGAGTTTACACCATCCCCGATCAGGCGAAGGATGCGCACGCATGAGAATCCTGTATTGCCAAACCGCTTATCCGCCGTCCGCCGGCGGGGCGCAGACGCACCTGCATGAGATCGCCCGGCGTTTGCGCGCCCGGCACGGGGTGCAGGTGGTCTGTCATTGGAGCGAGAACCGCACGGACTGGCTGCGGGGCGTGACCGTGCATGCGCCTGAAAACCGCGGGTATGTGCATGACGGCGTGCCGGTACGACAGCTTAATTTCACTGCCGCCGAGAAGAAAACAATCGCACCCTGGGCCTGGGCGTACTATTTTGCCATGGGTGCTTCGGTAAAAAGGATATCCAGCCTGCTGGTCAAAAAAATGGATGAACAGATAAAGGACGTGGATATTGTGCATGCCGGCCGGATCGGACGGGAATTTCTGGCCTGGGCAGCCTTTACATTCGCCCGCAAACGCAAGATTCCTTTTGTGCTGACGCCTTTTCACCACCCGCGCTGGCAGGGCTGGCGCTACCGCTGGTACATCAGGCTTTACCGGGCCGCGGATGCAGTCATGGCCTTGACCCAGGCGGAAAAAAATATTCTCACGGGCCTGGGAGTCGCGCCGGATAAAGTCCGGGTCATAGGCCATGCGCCGGTATTGCCTTCCTTGCCTGCCGCCCCAGGGTACTTTGGACCTGGCGGCCCGGTGGTTCTTTTTCTGGGACAAAAATACGCGTACAAAGGCCTGGATCAGATGGTGCGCAGCATGCCTTTGGTTTGGAGCGCCATTCCCCAGGCCCGGTTTGCATTTATCGGACCGCAGACAAGCCACTCGCGCCGTTTGTTTGCAGCCGGCAAAGATCAACGCGTCATTGAAAAAGGGTATGTTCCTGAAAGTGAAAAAATGGCGGCCTTGGCGGATTGCGCTGTTTTTTGCCTGCCGTCCCGCCAGGAGAGTTTTGGCGGGGTTTTCGCCGAGGCCTGGAGCCTGGGCAAGCCGGTCATTGGCGGCAATGCCCCGGCTGTGGCCGAATTGATCTTGCCGGGTGTGGATGGAGAGGTTGTCGGTCCGGAGCCGGAGGAATTGGCCCGACACCTCATTGCACTGCTCAAAGACCCGGGGCGCGCCCAGCAGCTGGGACAAGCCGGACAGCGGAAAATCCGGGAAAAGTATAACTGGGAAGGTATAGCTAAAAAACAGGAACAAGTGTATCAGCGGCTGATTTCCGGACCACGGGCATAAATCCCGGGTTTTTCAGGCAAAAGAACCGCCCGTTTTGCCCAAAAGGGCACAGGGGCCATTGGATGCCATGCTGTCCTGAGCGGCAGTGTAAATGACTTGATGATTTCCAGTTCTTGCGGCTGGAAAATTTCGACATCTTCCTGTATAATTTGCCCGATTATTGGGCCTTTGACCATTGTTTCATCAATAATTGTCGCAGGCGCCCAAATGAGGATTTGGCAAGACGCGATAACTATTCATATATGGGCGCCAGCAGGCACCCTGACTGGATAGAGTATTCGGAAGAAAAAGGACGCCTCCGGCGGTATTCGCGTAATTTGGAAAGCAATGCATAATTGTATAATCTCACTTTTTTCCGGGAGATTCCATTCCCTCCGCAGGGATCCCGCGCCTACACGGGGAGGAATGCGATCGTCCTGCGCCGTGGATGTCGTCTTGCCACGACAGGGTGTGCCGAGGGCAGAAGCAATACCCCGGGGATGACCGGGAGCTCCATACTACCGTGATGGTTTTGAAGAGGTGCATGGGTGTTGAATAGAAAAATGCAGTATTTAATGGATTTAATATCCGTGGTCACACGCAAGGACCTGCAGGTCAGGTATAAAAGTTATGTTTTAGGCTACCTCTGGTCCCTGGCCAATCCGCTGGCTTTTGCCTTTGTATTTTGGGTTGCCTTTAAAGTCGTGATGCGCATTCAAATGGAGGCGTACGCGCTTTTTCTGATTGCAGGGCTTTTCCCCTGGCAGTGGTTTTCCAACTCGGTCAATGTAAACGCCAATGTGTTTTTAATGAATGCCTCGATCATCAAGAAAGTGAATTTTCCCAGGAATGTTCTGCCTTTTTCCATGGTACTGCAGGATATGCTGCATTTTTTAATGTCCATCCCGGTCATTTTGCTTTTCATGCTGATGTACCAAAAACCGGTGGGCTGGGTTTGGCTGTATGGCATTCCGGCATTGGTCATTGTCCAATTCATATTTTGTTACGGCCTGGCCCTGCTGGTGTCCTCCTTGAATCTCTTTTTCCGCGACCTGGAACGCATCATCAACTTATTGACGACACTGATGTTTTACTTTACACCGATCATCTATCCCCTGGAAATGGTTCCCGGGCAGTTTAAGCAGGTGATTTACTTCAATCCCCTGACCTCGTTGATTGTCGGCTGGCGGGAGGTTCTGCTGAACAACACCTTCCCCACCGGGTTTGTTCTGTTGAGCCTCTTATACGGCCTGCTGGCGCTGGGCCTGGGCCTGGTGATTTATAAAAAATTATCCTGGAAATTTGCCGAGGTTTTATGAGCGAGCCGGTGATTGTCTTTGAAAATGTGGGAAAGAGCTATCCCCAGTACCATCAAATCACGGGCGGACTGAAGAATTTTCTTTTTCATCTGCCGAGTGCGCTGAAATCCTTCAAGCAGTTGCGATACGAAAGCCTGCGGGATATCAATTTTCAGATGGCCAAAGGGGAAAGCCTGGGCATTGTCGGCCGCAACGGCGCGGGCAAAAGCACCACCCTGGGGCTCATCGCCGGGGTCTTGCAACCCACAGTGGGACGCGTGCTGGTCCGTGAGCGGGTGTCGCCCATGCTGGAACTGGGCGCCGGCTTCTGCACGGACTTAAGCGGCCGCGACAACATCATGCTCAACGGCATTCTGATGGGCATGACCAGGATGGAAGTGCAAAAAAAAGTGGATGAGATCATCGAATTTGCCGAATTGGGCGAATTCATCAACCAACCCATCAGGATCTACTCCAGCGGCATGCTGGCGCGGCTGGGTTTTTCCGTGGTTTCCAGCCTGGAACCGGAGATCCTCCTGATCGACGAGATTCTGGCCGTGGGAGACATTGATTTTACAAAAAAGTGCCAGGAACGCATGATGCGCTTTAAAAAGCAAGGCGTCACCATTGTCTTGGTTTCGCATGTCATGCAGGATATCGTGAACATCTGTGACCGTGTGCTGTGGATCGAAAACCATACCGCGAAATGCATCGGACCGGCGGAAGAAGTCGTGCAAAAATACAAGGATTCATAAGGCGGGGGGGGGGCGGACCACGCCCGCTGTTTGCGGAAATATGCTGCCATACCAGGTGCAGCCACTGCTTGCCAAAAGGACCGGGAATTCATGGAACCAACCAATGTATTGTTTTATCTGCAGCCGCATACCATACGCAACAATCCCTTGGCTTTTGAATGGATATTCCTCAACTACTTGAAAGTCGCCCGCGGGTTGGCGGGAAAAAAAGTGGCCTGTTCTTTTCTGGTGGACGACCAGATCAAGGCGCGCTACCAGGACCTGCCTTGCCAGATCATTTCGCCGTCTGATTACGGCGTGGTCTTCGATACTTCCCATTGGCCGGAGTATTGGCATGAGATCCTCACCAATCCCCGGCATGAACAAAAGAGCAGGTTGCTGGAGCAAGTCTTCCAAGAACACACGTATCACTATGTTTTTTGCTGGAACTACGACGCGGTTTTAGACCGTGTCTGCAAGGAAAAAGGCTGCCGGGTGATATATCAGGAACTGGGCATGACCCGCAAGCCTTTGCTCTATCAGATGGATTTTGAGGGCTTGCTCTGGAAAAGCAGCCTGCAGCGGCTCTATGGCAAATTAAAAGACCAGGTGTCGTATGATCCGGCGCGCCTGGACAGTTTCTTAAGGATCATGAAGAATAAACCGCTGCGTCCGCGACAGGAAATAATCCGGGACCTCCAGCTGGACGAGAAAAAACCCATCCTCTTGATTCCGCTCCAGGTTGAGGATGACTCCAACATCGTGGTGGGCTCTCCTTTCAAGTGCATGGATGATTTCATCCGTTTCTGTCTGGGCGGCATCCGCGATATTGAGGAATATAATGTGATTATCAAAAAACATCCGGTGCAGGCTGATTTTGCACTGGATCCCGCGCTTTCCCGGAAAGACATCTGGCAGCGGCAGGTGCGGGTGTTGTTGAATGAGATTGACAATATGAGTCTGATCAAGGCGGCGGATACCATTGTCACCATCAATTCCTCGGCCGGATTTGAAGGACTTTGTTTCGGAAAAAAAGTCATGACTTTAGGCAAGTCGCCGTATTCCCATTTGGGAGTGACTGCGGATTTGGACTCCCAACGGCAATTTGCCCTGGCAGACCACGAGCCTTTTTTCACCTCTTTGTACCGGCAAGACAGCTTGTTGGTGCCGCGGTTCCTGCATTTTGCCATTTTTCATTACCAAATTCCGAGTTATCAGGTTTTTAGCGAAGAGTATTATCTGGACTTGTTCAGGCAGTTGGCTGTCGAAAAGGATGTGGATACGGTTTATTTGCGCCGGCAGGAACAACAGCCTGCGGTGTGCGATTCGGCATTGTACCATGCGGAAATAGAAATAGAGGAATTGCGGGAAGAATCCCGTTTGCGCACGGAATACATGCAAAAACTGGAGAGGGAAATAGCCCGCAAGGAAATGGACGTGCAAAACGTCAAAAATGAACTGCAACACCGCAGCAACAAACTGGAGGAGAGAAACAGTTACATCGGCAAATTAGAAGCGGATCTGCAAAAGGTACTGCATGATCTGAGCGTGATTATCCAGGCGCGGGCCTTTAAGATCGTATCAAAATATTATCTTTTCAGGAACCGCATTCTGCCGTTTGGCAGCCGGCGCCGCAAATTTGTGAAATTCTTCCTGGTGGATATGCTGCGCCTGCTGAAAAGAGTATTGCACGAGGGTAAAAACGGCTGGAAACAATTCTGGATTAACTGGCAGACGACCGTCCCGGTCGAGGACCCGCAACTGCTGTCCCTGGATTTGCTGTTGCGGCGGAAATCGTCGGAATATGAACGCGCCAGACTGACAGGCGCCGACTCGTCAAGCTTGTTAAAAAACCTCGAGTATGCTGCCCAGATCCGCCTGCAAGTATTCCTGTCCAGCGAGCAAACACTGGAATTTCCCGTGCATCCGGTCCCCTTGATTTCGATCATCATCATTCTCTATAACCGTGTGGCTGCAAGTTTTCAGTGCCTGGAATCGATTTTGGCATACGCGGATGTGCCTTATGAGATCATTTTAGTTGACAACGCCTCTGCCGATGAGACGGCGCAATGGCTGGATCAACTGCGCAACCTGCAAGTCGTGCGCAATGCAAACAATGAAGGCTTTTTAAAAGCCTGCAACCAAGCTGCAGCCCTGGCCAAAGGCAAGTATTTTCTGTTTTTAAACAATGACACGCAGATTTCCCCCAAGCTGTTGAGCACCATGTTTGCCACGCTGGAAAATGACGCCAGCATCGGTCTGGTGGGGGGGCGTTTGATATTTC
>JAFGIQ010000207.1 GCA_016929575.1 candidate division FCPU426 bacterium | reverse complement strand
TCCCCTTTTGACAGCAGAAAACGGGCCAGCAATCCGGTGGTATATGTCTTGCCGATGCCGGTGTCAATGCCGGTGATGACAATTATGGGCATGGCGGCTTTTTCCTTAAAACCAGGTGTAAGGGGTGGTAGGTTAAAGAGGTGCCGGCAGCAGTTGTACAGTGTTTTTGATAGCGCGCAAGGGCGTTTTGGTAAAAAGACTTGGTCCACAGGTGTGAAGGAAGGCTGTTGACGCCGATAGCCTGCATATGCTGGAAGACCGCCGCCGCGCCGGAAAAGCACAGGATTTCCCGGCTTTCCTCGGCGTGCACGACCGTGAAGTGCGCGGCAGCGCTCCGGATCAGGCCGTTGAGGGAGGCATACGGCAGGGTCAAGCCCAATACTTGTTTTAATTCGGTGAAATTGTCCGGCCCGAAACTCGAAAAAGCGAGCCAGCCGCCGGGCAGTAATAAATCATTGAGCTTGCGCAGGAAGGAATCCCAGGCCTGGATCCATTGAAAAACGGCGTTGGCAATGACCAGATGCAAGCCGGAGGGAAAATCAGAAATATCTTCGGCATCGCCCGGAAAAAAACGGAAAGCGCATTGCGGGGGGAGAAATTGCCGGGGATTGCATTCCTTGACCAGATCATTGGCATAAAAATGATCGATCCGGCAGGATGCCAGCAGCCGGCGGGTCAGCAGGCCTGTCCCGCAGCCGATTTCCAGGACGCGCGGAAAAACACCGCCTGCCTGATGCTGTACGGCAGCCAGCAAATGCGAGGCCATGCGCGTTTGTACCACGGCATGCTGATCATAGGTGCTGCGCGCATTGGAAAAACGCCGGTTTAAGATGGCCTTCTTCAAGACGGACGGAGACACAGCAGGTCCTCCCAGGTGCGCCACTGATAGAATGGATAATGCCCGCAGGCCATGATCCGGCAGGCTGCCTGCTTTTTCCAAAAACGCAATTGGTGCTTGGCCGGCATGATGACATCATGCTGGCCGATCACGGCCAAATCAAAATCCCAGGCGCCCGGGGAAAGGCTTTCACCCTCGATCAGGCGCTGCAAAGTGCGCAGCTCATCCTGCTGCCCGGGCAGGTCGCGGGCCGGGGGCTGGGACAAAAAACGCAGGGCGTCTTTGCGGTCATGAAACATATTGGCGTAGAAGCGGTCAAGCGTTTGCGCGGAGAAGTGCGATAGCGTGGCGTTGAATATATCCGGTGCAATGCCATGGCGGGGATGGATGGGCTGCAGGGTGCCGTTGATGGCCACGGACCAGGCCGGGTGAACCGCCAAGGCCGTCTTGCACCATTGGCTTACCCAGACGCCCAACGACCAGGCCAGGATGCAAATGTCGCGATAAGGGGAAAAGAATGGCCCGGGGTCAAAAGGTAAAAGGAGGGTGCGGTAGTCATACAGCATGAAAACGTCGGCTGCGCCGGAGAGAAAATAAAAAGGTTCGGCATCCATGCCCCAGCCATTGAAAAACAGCAACAGCCTTTGGTTGTTTTGCCTCATCAGCCATTGGCCTTTCATGCACCCGCTCCTTTCAAAGCAGATGGCCGGCAGGAGGCAAGGGCGGCTGAGACGCGTTGCGGAAGGCCCGAGAGGTCCTCCCAGCGCATGTCGGCCGTGAGGGACAAACGCAGGCGCGCCGTGCCCTGCATGACGGTCGGCGGGCGGATGGCCATCAGCCAGTAGCCCGCGGTTTGCATTTCTTGGGCCACATGCAGGGTTGGCGCGTTTTCACCCAGCACCACTGGAATGATATGCGCCTGGCCTGTGGCCGGCAAACCAAGGGCATGCAGACTTTGGCGCAGACGCGCGGACAAAGACAATAGGCGCTCGCGGCGGGGGCCCCAGGTATGCAGGCGTTCCCATAAAAAAGCCTGCCAGTCGGCCAGCAGGGGCGGCAGGGCCGTGGTGAAAATAAAAGGCCGGGCATGATTCAGGACATAATCGACCACCACGCGGTCGGCAATGAGAAAGGCTCCCAGGCCGGCCAAGGCTTTGCCGAAGGTGCCGATCAAAAAATCAATTTCCCCCAGGGTGCGGGTTTTTTCCGCCAGCCCCAAACCTTTTTCGCCCACGACGCCGACCGCGTGCGCTTCATCAAGATACAGCCAGCAGCCGTATTTTTTCTTCAAGGCTGCCAGCCGGGGCAGATCCGCGGCATCGCCGTCCATGCTGAAGATGCTTTCCGTGACAATCAGGGCTTTACTGGCCCCCGGCCTGTGCTTTACCAGCAGCATTTCCAGGTGGTCACAATCGAGATGGCGGTAGCGGTGGAGTTTGGCGCCGGATAAAAGAATGCCGTCGAGCAAACTGGCGTGGGCCAGGCGGTCTGCAAAAACCGCATCCCGCGGGCCCACAAGGGCGGTGATGAGCCCGAGATTGGCGTGGTATCCGGAGGTAAACACCAGTGCTGCTTCGCGTTGATAGCAGGCGGCCAGAAGTGTTTCCAGCCGGGCATGGGCGGCATGGGATCCGCTTAATAATCTGGAGGAAGAGGCGCTCAAACCCGGGGCAAAAGCAGGGTTTTGTCCCCGGTGCCGGGCGTGGAATGCCTCCTGCAAGGCAGGGTCCGCGGCCAGGCCCAGATAGTCGTTTGAGGAGAGGTTTAAAAAACGGCGGCCATTGCTCCAGACAAAAGGTCCTTCGCGTTTTTCGATGGTCATGAGGACACGCAGATTATCCTTTGCCTGCAGCGCCTGCAATGCTTCTGCCAGGGCGGGATAGGGAGTACGGGTTTCCATATTTAGCACCTCTCCGGCAATCAACAGGCCGCAGCCTGCCGGGCTACCACGGTTTGAATGGTGTGCAGGCTTTTGGCCAAAATCAGGTCAATATCCTCAACCGTCACGACCAGGGGCAAAAACCAGTAGATGGTGTTGTCCAGGGGACGCAGCAGCAGATTGTTTTGTAGGGATTCCAGATAAATGTGAAATCCGATTCTGTCGGCCGGCGGGAAAGGCAGGCGCTGCGAACGGCTTTTGACAATGTCGACAGCGCCGATAAACCCCAGGTAGCGTATATCGCCGATGAAATCACAGTCCTGCCAGCTGCGCAAGACCGCATGGAAATGATCCATGGCCTGCCGCCGGGAAG
>JAFGIQ010000206.1 GCA_016929575.1 candidate division FCPU426 bacterium | reverse complement strand
TCCGCTTCTGGCCATCCTCTTGAGCCTTTTCTGGGTGGTCGGCGTCACCAATGCCATGAATCTCATCGACATTATGGACGGGCTGGCTGCCGGGGTCAGTCTCATCGCTGCGGCCGTGTTTTTTATCATTGCCATGCAAAACGGCAGATACAATGACATGTACATCGTTGCGGCTCTGGGAGGGGCGGTCTTGGGGTTTTTACCGTACAACTTTCCCCGTGCGCGCATCTATCTGGGCGATACCGGCGCCTTGCTGCTGGGATTTGTCCTGTCATCCGTGGCCATGGGCGAGAGTTATTCGCGGATGAATCCCTTGGCGGTTTTGGCGCCCATTTTGATCCTGGGAGTGCCCATCTTTGACACGCTGTTCATCATGTTTTTACGCCACCGCCGGGGGGTTTCCATGTTTCGCGGCAGCCCGGACCATTTGGCCCTGCGCCTGGTAAAGCTGGGGGTGGATAAAAAAAGGACCGTCTTGCTTTTGTGGGGAGTGAGCATCGTCCTCGGGCTGGCTGCGTATCTGTCCATTCAGGTTCCCATGCATTGGTGCCTGATGATCTATTTGACCGCGGGCCTGGCGGCCTTGTTTGCGGCTGAACGCCTGGGCAGTTTTTCCATGGTGCCGGATCAATGAGCCGCCCCCGGAGCAAAGAAGGGTGGGTGGTGCTCGGCGCCGGCTTGGCCGGGCTTTCCACTGCTTATCATGCCGGTCCGCGGACACCGGTGTTTGAGGCCGGGGCCCGGCCGGGCGGCAACTGCGTGACGGATCAGGTGAAAGGGTATGCCTTTGACCGCTCAGGCCATCTTTTGCATCTGCGGACGGATTATGTGTCCGCCTGGATGAAAAAACTGCTCCCGGGCCGGCTGGCCCGTCATCAGCGTGATGCCCGCGTGCATCTGCTGGGGCATGAGGTCAGATATCCCATTCAGGGGAATTTATACGGCCTGCCGGCAGGAGTGAAGGCGGAAGGCCTTCATGATTATCTGCGGGCGGCTGCGCATCCTTCCAAGCAGCGTCCTGAGAATTTTCAGGAATGGGCCCGCAGGCAGTACGGGGAAAAACTCAACCGGTTGTTTTTTCAGCCCTATAACCGCAAACTCTGGACCGTGGACCCCAGCCGCCTGACGTTGGAGTGGATGGGTGCGTATGTGCCGCAGCCGCAATTGGAACGGGTGATCCGGGGGGCTTTTGCGGATATGCCCGCGGGCGGCGGCTACAACGCCTCTTTTTGGTATCCCCGGCAGGGCGGCATTCACTGTCTGGCGCAGGCGCTGGCCAAAAACGTGCCCGGGATCAGGCTGCAGGCCGGGGCCGCGGGCATAGATATCCGCCGCCGTACCGTGGACATCAAGGGGCACGGCCGTGTGCCCTGGAAAAGGCTGGTATCCACCCTGCCTCTGCCCGTGCTGGTTTCCATGCTGGGGCAAAAACCCAGGGCGGTGGCTGCAGCCGCCCGGCGGCTGCGCGCCAACTCGGTGGTGGTGGTCAATTTGGGCATCGCCAGGCCGACACTGCACCCCGCGCATTGGCTGTACTTCCCTGAGGAGAAATTCAGTTTTTACCGGGTGGGTTTTCCTGCAAACTTCGGACGTGTGGCGCCAGCCGGCTGCAGCTCCCTGTACGCGGAAGTGGCGGTGCCGCAGGGGACCGCCTGGAACCGCAAAAAAAAGATCGCCCGGCAGGTGCGCCACGACCTGCTGGCAGCCGGCATTCTTCTGCCCGGGGACAAGGTACAGGTGGAGCATCTGCAGTACCTGCCGTATGCGTATGTCATCTTTGACCAGGAATACGCGTCGGCGCGTAAAACCATTTTGACATTTCTGGAAAAAGTTGGCATTCTAAGCCTGGGCCGGTGGGGTCATTGGGAGTATTCGGCCATGGAGGATGCATTGCTGGCCGGCAAAAAGGCAGCCGAAGAATATATATAAGGAGGGGAAGACATGTGCACGAAAGGGCGGCGGCGTTTATCTCTGGCGGGGATGGTGTTGGCGGCAGCGTTGTTGCTGGGCAGAGGGCCGGCCGTGGCTGCAGAGGAGCCCGACCCGCAGCAGGAGGCGGTTGCCGGTAGCGGATCAGGGCCCGGGGAAAGCATGGCCCAACCACAGGCACACCCGGGCAGGCCGCAGGCCTGTTGCCGGGTCCGGGAAAGCGAATTGGAATTGCGCTGGAATGCGGCCATTGGTTCAGCGACATACGAAGAAAACGACACCTTGTACACTTTGTCATCGTCAGGGTTGATGCTGGAAATACACTCGGAAATAGACACGGCCTGGAATCTGGATGTGGGGTGGGCAGTGGGATTCATATTACTGCCGTCGGCGGGATCCTTTACAGTGAATTACGAGGGGCCGCCGGCATCTACGCGCAACTGGGAGGTCACGGCCGTATCCACCGGCACGTACCTGCTGGCAAAATACGAGTATGTGTGGGACCTGGCGCCGGTAGAAATAGGGCTGGAGAACGGCATCGGCCTGGGGTATTTCATAAACTCCGCAACCTATGAATGGGAGGATGCCCAGGACAGCAACATCACCGGCTCCGGGACGGATGACGAGCAACACTGGGCGCCGGTGCTGCGAGTAGGATTGAAAGCAGGCGTGGAAGTGACAGAGGTGAGCGCAATAGGCCTTCACTTGGGGTTGAATTTGATTCCATGCAGTGCGGGCGGCTACTTCAATTATTTGATTACTTCCGTGGGGCTTCATTATCAAATTGAATACTGATATCAGGCGGTTTGGCATACTGCCTGCCGGCACCGGCTAAACGCCGGCGGCTGCCCATGGCGTCAAAAGGGGCTGTCAGCGGAGGCAGGATAAAAAAAGTGACGCCCGCAAGCAATATTGCTTCCCTGATAACCATCAGGTACGGAGGGCGTCACGATAGTAGGTTGTTCATCGCCTGCTCCGGCACGACGGAGATCCAGCCTATAAGGAGGTTGCGCCCTGGCGAGAACAGCCTTATGTGTATAGTATAGCATGTTTGCGATGAGAATGCAAAAATAAGCCGGGGAAAAACCGCCTCATGCCCGAAACACAAGAAAAGCGCCAACCCATACGCTTGTTGACTGTCATCACCAAACTGGAATTGGGCGGAGCCCAACAAGTCGCGCTGCATACATTGCGCGGACTGGATTCCGGGCAGTACCGGAAATTCCTTATAGCCGGCCGCGGCGGTTTGCTGGAGGCGGAAGCCCGCAGCCTGCCTGATGTCACCGTGCATTTGTGGAGGGCGTTTGCACATCCCATACGCCCCTGCCGCGATGCGCTGACCTTTTGGCGGCTGCTGCGGTTCATGCAAAAGGAACGCATTCAGATTGTGCATACGCACAGCTCCAAAGCCGGGTTTTTAGGGCGCCTGGCTGCATGGGCGGCCGGCGTGCCGGTGATCATACACACCGTTCACGGCTGGCCTTTTCATGCCTACCAGTCCTGGCTCAGCCGCCACCTCTACATCACGCTGGAACGCCTGGCAGCCCGGGTGAGCACACGTTTGCTGGCCGTGTCGCAAGCCACGCTGAAAAAGGGCGAAGAAAATCATATCGGCGCCAGCTGGCAGTACCGGGTGGTTTTGCCTGCTTCCGAGCTCGGCGGCTTTGCTCCCGGGGGCGAAGCGGACCGCCGGTCCGTGCGGCGGGAATTCGGGTTTGCGCCCGATGCCCGCCTGGTGGGCCTGGTGGCCTGTTTAAAAAAACAGAAGGCGCCGCAGGATTTTGTCCGCGCAGCCCGCGTGGTGTTGGACCAACTGCCCGAAGCGCGGTTTTTAATGGTGGGGGACGGCAGGGAAAGAAAGTCCGTGCACAGGGAGATTCGCAGGCTGGCCTTGGCAGGAAAGGTGGTTGTCGCCGGCTGGCGCCAGGATGTGCCGCGGCTGATGCGCGCTTTGGACATCCTGGCCCTTTCCTCCCGCTGGGAAGGATTGCCCTGCGTGTTGGCGCAAGCCATGGCCAGCGGCGTGCCGGTGGTGGCCACACAGGTGGAAGGAATACAGGAAGCCGTCGAGCATGAAGCCACAGGCCTGCTGGTGCCGCCCGGACAGCCGGCGGCTTTGGGGCAGGCGCTGGCCGCCCTGCTGCAGGATCCGGAGAAATGTCAGCGGCTCCGCAAAAACGCCCTGGACAGGATATCGCCATTTGGGATTCAGCCCATGCTGAATAGTTTGCAGACGGTTTACCAGGAAGCCTGGGAAGAAAAAACCCAGCCGCAGCGGAGAGCATAACATGCCTCACTATCTCAAAACCCGCCCGGGTACGGCCAAGGCCGGGCAGCACTTCGCCAAACGGCTGCAGGCTTTGCAACAACAGGCGAGGGCACACGCCTGGGATGCGCTTTGGGTGGTGCAGGCGGCAAACCGCCGCTACACCACAGGCTTTAGCGGCAGCACTGGCTGGGTGCTTATTCCGGCCCACGGGAAACCTTTGCTGCTCATAGACGGCCGCTACCAGGAACAGGCCCGACAGGAGAGTCCCCACGTGAGCCAGGTGGTGTATTCCCAGGATCCGTTCGTTTGCCTGGGTGCATATTTGCGCCGCCGCCGGCTGCGCATCCTTGGTTTTGAAGATGAGCAGGTGTCAGTGGGCAGCTGGAAAAGGCTGCAAAAACAGGTTGCCGGCCTCAGGGGAAAAAGCGCCTCGGGTTGTATTGAAGCCATGCGTATGTGCAAAGACTTTGTCGAATGCCGGCACATTAAAAAGGCGGTTTTCATAGCAGAAAAAGCCTTTGCCTGTGTTTTGCCGACCCTAAAACCAGGCAGGCGGGAAATCGAGGTGGCGGTACAACTGGAAAATGCCATGATCTCAGCCGGTGGGCAGGGTGCGGCTTTTCCTACAATTGTAGCCTCCGGCCCCAATGCTTCCATGCCCCATGCCAAGCCTACGCAGAGGCGTTTTCGAGCCGGGGACCTGGTGGTATTGGATTTTGGCTGTATATATAAAGGTTATCATTCTGACTTGACAAGAACCATAGGCATTGCTAGAATGACCAATAAACAACGCGAAATGTACAAATTGGTTAAAAAAGCGCAAGTTTTTGCACAAAAGGAGCTTTTTTCAGGCCGTTTTGCTTCTGAAGCAGACGAGAAAGCCAGGGAAATATTTAAAAAAGATAAAATGGACCAATACTTTGTTCACAGCCTGGGTCATGGCATTGGGCTGGAAATACACGAAGCGCCAAAACTTTCCCAGGTATCAAAAGAACGGCTGGAAAAGGGCATGGTGGTTACCTGTGAGCCTGGTCTATATTTCCCCAAATGGGGGGGCTTGCGCATAGAGGATGATGTGCTGGTGGAAGCAGGAAAAGCAATCTGGCTTTCAAGGTCTCCCGGGGAAATACCCATCATCGGCAGAAAATAAAGTTTGCTGTTTACAGCCTAAAAAGGTATGCTATCATATGTGTCCAAATTCATTTAAAAATCAATATTTCCTTTATATAACAAGCATGTTTCCTGGGGCAAACACGGAAGCGCCTTAAAGGCAGGGGCCTGTTCAGGCAGGTTATAGAACGGAACCATCCCCCTCCCGTGGAGGGAGGGGTTGTTTTTTTTTATCAGCATTCAGGGCCGAAGGTAAAACCGGGCCTGCTGCGGGCCGGAAGCCAGGTCCCCTCGGCTTTTGAAGCCGGATTTTTCAATATTCAGGAGGAGAGGACAGGGATGGGAGTCGTTTTATCCAATGATGCCAAGCCAGGAACCTACCTGGAGCTGGACAACAACTTGTTCGTTGTTATTGAATACAATCACGTCAAACCGGGAAAAGGCGGAGCTTTTATCCGTCTTAAGCTGCGGAATCTGCGGCTGGGGACAGTGGTCGACCGCACCGTGAATTCCGGCGAGAAAATGACGTCGCCCGAAGTGGAGGAAAAAAAGATGCAGTTTCTCTATAAGCAGGGTGATGAGTACGTATTTATGGATCAGGACACGTATGAACAGATCCATTTGACGCGCGCATCCCTGGGAGACAAGATCAACTGGCTGAAGGAAGAGATGATCGTGGATATGCTGATGCATCAGGGGGAAAGCCTGGATCTGCAACTGCCTTTCAAGGTGGAGTTAAAGGTGACCCACACGGAACCGAGCGTGCGGGGAAATACCGTGACCAATGTTACCAAAGAGGCGGTTGTCGAGACCGGGGCCAAGATTCAGGTGCCCATGTTTGTCAATGAGGGGGATATGGTTAGAATCGATACGCGCACAGGCGAATACCTGGAACGCGTGTAAACGGCACAATGGCAATTTTTACCAGAAAGGCGGTGGCAGTAGTGACTTCGGAACGAGGCTCTAAAAAAGAGCGTGAAACAGGGCCGTTGACCATGCGGTCCCTTAAAAAGATCATTACCATTATGAACCGGGCCAAGTTGACGGAACTGAATATAGAGCAAGACGGGGTCAAGATTCATCTGCGCCGGGGATATTCTCCCGGGGAGATGGCTGATCCGCAGCTGGCGGGTACGCCGGCCATGACGGTTCCGGCGTCCATGATCGCATCCATGCCGGCGGCTGCG
>JAFGIQ010000205.1 GCA_016929575.1 candidate division FCPU426 bacterium | reverse complement strand
GGGTGTCGGTGTAAGTATTGGTAGGAATAGGCGTGGGAGTATCCGTCAACGTGGCTGTTGCCGTGGGCTCGGGGCCTATTCCGTACACCTCAAGGTTATCCACCGAAATATTTTCGCCGCTGGCGCCTTCTACAATGATTTCAATTTTAAAGTTGCGGGTTCCGCTCCAGCCTGTCACTGCCGCGATGTCATAGGTAAAGGTGCCGGTGTCAATGGAGCTATCCTGCAAGGTCCAGTGCTGCCAGCTGCCTTCGGTCTCCTGAATCCCCAGTTTCCAGGATACTGCCGCTGAAAGAGCGGGAATATATATTTTCAAATATGGGTATACGGTGACATCCAGGTTTTGTCCGGGAGAGAGTACTTTTCCCCAGGTATCATCATTATTGCGGCTTACCACCGCCCAGGAGGCGGTGGCGGCATATGCAATCTCTGCGTTAAAGCCGCTGTCGTCTGTCTCATCCTCCCAACCGGCGGGTTGCTGCCCGGAAACGCCGTCAAAATGTTCCTGCCAGCCCAAGCGGATTATTTCAGTCGGCGTCAGGGAGGGGGTATGCGTGTCCGTATACACCGGAGAAGGTGTGGGTGTGGGCGTGGGTGGCATGCTGATAATTTGCAAATATTCCAGCTCTATATTTTCCCCAGCAGCACCCTCGACAATGATCTCCACTTTAAAATTATGCGTTCCGCCCCAGCCGGTTGCTGCTCCCAGGTCATAGACAAAGGTTCCCGTGGAAAGCGAGCTCTCCTGCAAGGTCCAGTGCTGCCAGCTGCCTTCGGTCTCCTGTATGCCCAGCTTCCAGGATACGGCTGCTGACAGCGCGGCGATGTTTATTTCCAAATACGGATAGGCGCTCACATCCACATTTTGCCCGGGCGACAGCACCTTGCCCCAGGTGTCCTCACCCGTTCTGCTCACCACCGCGCGGGAAGCAGTGGCGGCATAGGCTATTTCCGCATTAAACCCGTTGTCGTCGGTTTCGTCCTCCCAGCCAGCAGGCTGCAGGCCGGGAGCGCCGTCGAAGCCCTCCAGCCAGGCCACGCCTTCTATTGTGGGCGTGGGCGTGGGGGTGTCGGTAAAAGTATTGGTAGGGATAGGCGTGGGAGTGCCTGTGGCCGTGGGCGACGGTCCGGCGCCGTAAATCTCCACATAGTCCACCTCAATGGCCTCGCCGCCCGCTCCTTCCACAATGATCTCCACTTTAAAATTGTGCACGCCAATCCAACCTGTCACTGCTGCAATGTCATAGGTAAAAGTGCCGGTGTCAATGGAGCTGTCCTGCAAAAACCAATGTTGCCAGCTGCCTTCGGTCTCCTGAATCCCTACTCTCCAACTGACAGCGCCGGAAAGGCCGGCAATGTGTATGCCCAGCATGGGATACAGGCTCACATCAACGGTGTGGTTTTGGGACAAGACCTTGCCCCACGTATCATCGGAAGTCCGGCTGATGGTTGCCAGGGAATTGGCGGTTGCGTAGGCGATCTCCGCATTGAAATCTGCGTTGTTGGTTTCATCTTCCCAGCCCGAAGGCTGGACACCGGGAGTGCCCTCGAAATGATCAAGCCAGCAGGCTGCAGAAAACGCGGGCGGATGAACAAGAACAGAAAAAATGAAAAGCAGGCCGGACACCAACAACCATTTTTGCGCGCAAGAAAAATGTTTGCTCCCCATTGCGGCACCCCTCCGCTCAGTATTGGCTGTTAAAGACCGCAGCCAAAGATGTGAAAACCAGTTGGTGGTGGAAGGAATAGTGAGAATAAAATTATATCATGGGAAGGCAAAGATTGCAAATATTATTTAAATAATTGGTTAGATTTATTGTGAAATATATCTGTTTTTCCCTTTAAAAAATATTATTTTTCAATCTTTAATTCCAAAAATAGATATCTTAATATATTCTAGTTTGATTACAAACTATTAGTGTTTTTAAAAACGTTTTCTTGAAATGGTGCCAGGCACCAATCATTTCAGCTGCTCTTGCCTACTGCAGCGACATCTGTTATAATAACCCAACTTTCAGAAAGCACTTATAAACCATGAAAAACCCTGATCACGAATTACTGCTTCAGCGTACCTCAGCATTCATGAAATTCAACGAGTGGGAGCAACATCACCGCTTTATAATGGATTTTCAAACCGCGCTGGACGGTCTGGAAACCATTCTGAACCTTTTGCCGGAACAATCCAAAGCCCGGCCTTTTGATCCCAGTGGAATAGCGCACCTGCACAAAGCTTTGTCCCAACTCCAATGACCGGTAATTTGGAAAAAACACTGGTAGGCATTTCTGCTTCATGTTCTCGTTTAGGCATTCCCTACATGGTCATTGGCGGTATGGCCAATGTCCTATGGGGGGAACCACGCGCCACGCTGGATGTTGACATTACGGTCTGGGTTGAGAATGACAGGATTCCAGATACGGTTGCCGCACTTCGCCGCGACTATGCCAGCCGCACTCCTCGTCCTGAGGATTTTATCCGCGAAACCAGAGTTTTGCCTCTTCAGACTCCTGAAAACATATGCATTGATATGATTTTTGCCATCCTGCCTTATGAAAAAAAGGCCATCCAACGCGCTGTCCAAAAAGAGGTGTCAGGAAAACCCGTTTATTTTTGTACGGCCGAAGATTTAATTCTTTATAAAATCATATCCGACCGTCCAAAAGACCTGGACGATGCCCGCCAAATCACCCGCCGGCAAAAAGGAAAGCTTGATTCCGCATACCTGGAACCCCTCCTCAAAGAACTCTCCATCGCTTTGGCCAAACCTGGAATATGGAATAACTGGCTTGAATGGAACACGTGATAACTGCCTGAACCGACCGGAGGCCACAGCAACCTTATAAAATGACATCCGCAGATTGCAAAGATTACCCGGATTTTTAAGATCCTCAGGTCACATGCATTTTCATTGTTGCCCAAATTACGCGAATACCGCCGCAGGCGTCCTTTTTCTTCCCAATAATCCATCCGGTCAGGGCTGCCGCAGGCGTCCTTGTCCTTCCGATAATCTATCCGGTCAG
>JAFGIQ010000204.1 GCA_016929575.1 candidate division FCPU426 bacterium | reverse complement strand
GCGATGTCCGTCGTGCCGCCGCCGATATCCACCAACACAACGCCTAATTCCCTTTCATCCGCAGTCAGCACGGCTTCGGCGCTGGCCAGGGGTTGCAGGACAATGTCTTCCACCGCATATCCGGCGCGTTCCACGCTTTTAATGATGTTTTGCACGCTGGTTACGGCGCCGGTGACGATGTGCACCTCCGCCTCCAGGCGCACGCCTGACATGCCAATCGGTTCCTTGATCCCGTCTTGGTTGTCTATGATATATTCCTGCGGGATGACATGAATGACCTCCCGGTCCAGCGGCAGGGCGATGGCCTTGGCCGCATCCACCACGCGGTCCACGTCTTCCTGGTTGATCTCCTTGTCCTTCCGCGAAACCGCGATGACGCCGTGGGAATTGATGCCCTTTATATGCCCGCCGGCCACCCCGGCAAAGACCGATCCCACGGATACACCGGCCATACGTTCGGCTTCCACCACCGCCGCTTTCACGGATTCAATGGTGTTTTCAATGTTCACGACCACGCCCTTGCGCAATCCCTTGGATGGTTTGACGCCCACGCCGATGATGTTGATCAGGCCATCCGGCTGGACTTCGGCAATGATCGCGCATATTTTCGTCGTCCCCAAATCAAGACCCACCAGCAGATTGTCATGCGCATCTTTTCCCATATGTCACCTCCCGCGCTTGGGACGAACCACTACGTGTTGGTTGTAGCGAAGGTCGACCAAGGCGATTTTCTTCTTTTTCACACGGATGTCGCCAATCACCGCACCCAGCCTTTTTACATCCCTCTCCAGCAGCCTGCTCTGACGCAGCAAAACCTTGATTCCGTCCCGGGTGTATAAAACGACCCCCTCCCGCGAGCCAAAATGGATTTCCGAGATCTGCTCCGTATACGGCACGTCCAGCAGCCGGCGCAGCAACTCCATATTCAATTCCGCTTTCAGGACCATGCCCATCTTGCCCGGTTCTTCGCGCACGCTCAAGCCGGTAATAACCGGCAAATCCTTGGGCAGCAGGTCATGCGGCAGCGGCCAGATGACTCCCTGCGGATCCAGAACAAAAAGGCTTTTATCCAGCACCACGGCCAAAGGCTCGGCCGGCAGCGGGCGGGCCAGCTCCTCATGTCCGCTTTCAAGCCCGGCCCCCGGCAGGATGCGCCCAGGCTCCTTGGCCGGTCCAACCCAGGCCCTTGCCTGCTGCCAGCACGACTGCATCCACTCCGACACGTGGTTGCGCAGGGCCCGGTCTTTTCCCAAAACGGCCACGCTTAATATGATGAGCAACAGCATCACCACCAGCCGGCCGATACGCCCCCAAGCCGCCTCCGGCCAAGACAGCAGTGAATCCAGTTTTAATACTCTTGCCAGCCTTTGTTTCTGGTAGCGGTTCGTTTTTTTATTCCGCTTCCGCGCAGAAACAGGCAAACGGCTGGCATAGGTCCACCCATAGGCGCCGTTGGTCATGGTCTTTCCCAGGCGTCCAGGATCAACCGCAATACCACTTCGGTAAAAGAAAGTCCGGCATATCGGGCCGCCTCAGGCAGCAAACTCGTTGCTGTCATTCCCGGCAGGGTGTTGACTTCCAAAATATTCACTTTGCCGGCGGAGGAGATGATCATGTCGATCCGGGGAGTGCCTTTACAGCCCAGGACCGCCGCTGCGCGTTCAGCCAAAGTTTGGACCAGCCGCGTCACCCCGGCCGGCAACCGCGCGGGGATAATGTGTTCTGACATTCCCGCCACGTATTTGGCTTCATAATCATAAAAATCTTTTTTGGGCACAATTTCAATAACCGGCAGCGCCCGCCCTTGCAAAACACCGACGGAAATTTCTTTGCCCGGCAAATATTTTTCCAGCACGACTTCCTCGCCGAATTGCCGGGCATGGGCCAGGGCCTCGGCCAGACGCTTTTGCTGCCTGACCAGGGAAACCCCGATCGCCGAACCCTGACGGTTGGGTTTGACCACGACCGGCAGCGCCAGCCTTTTCGGAATAGGGTCTCCCGGCGTATGAAGCATCCAATCGGCGGTCGGCAGCCCCGCACCACGCATGAGCAGTTTGGCCGCGTTTTTGTTCATGGCCAAAGCCGAGGCCAAAAGCCCGGATCCGGTACAGGGAATGCCAAACCATTCCAGCATCCCCTGTAGCAGGCCGTCTTCCCCGCCCGGGCCATGCAAGCCGTTAACCACCACCTCCGGCCGGCGTTTTACCACCTCCAGCAGATCCGTTTTTCTGCGGATATCAACCCCTAGGACATTCACCTTCTCCGCCTGCAACGCTTTGAGCATGGCCTGGCCGGTCAGGAGGGAGATTTCCCGCTCCGGAGACACTCCTCCCATGACCACGATTATTTTACGGTTGCCGATTTGTTCGCGACAGGAGGCAAACGGCAACTCCGTTTTCAGCCGCGGCATGTCTTTTTTGCCTGGCAGTGCTTTTCTTGTTATCATTTTTTCCTCTTTGCTTTTTCCTTTTTTAATTTTTTCCCCCCCGCTGTTTTCCCGGCCGCCGCCAATTGTTCGCCCAGGCGATGCACGTCGCCCGCACCCATGGTGATAAAAATATCGCCGGCGCGCAATTCCCGCTTGATCTTGGGCAGCAAGCGGGCCAAGGGTGCCGGTCCGGCAGTCAGCGGGCGCCCTTCCAAGCTCAACTGGTCCGCGATCAGCTGCGAAGACACGCCCGGAACAGGTCTTTCCCGGGCCGGATAAATATCAGCCAAAAAAACAACATCCGCCTGCAACAAGGCGCGTGCAAATTCACGATAAAGCCTCTGCGTCCGCGAGAAGAGGTGGGGTTGAAAAACCACCACTACGCGTCCGGGTTTTAGCGTCCGGGCCGCTTCCAACGTCGCTGCAACCTCGGTCGGATGATGGGCGTAATCATCAAAGAGCCATGCTTGCTGGTACTGGCCCTTACGTTCAAAACGGCGGCGCACGCCGCTGAAGGAGGCCAGGGCTTTCTGAATCGTCGCGAAAGGCACCCCCAGTTCCAACGCCATGCCTGTCGCCGCCAAAGCGTTTAAAATGTTGAACCTCCCGGGGAGCTGAATTTCAATCCGCCCCAAGCGGCGTTTGCGCGCCGCCATGAAATACTGCTTGTGATCGGAAACCACTTCCGCCTCCGCGCGCAGCTCCGCCTCCGGCGTAAAGCCGTAGGTAACCTTGCGTTTCATCAGGCGCGGCAAAACCGCCCGGACACCGGGATCGTCCAGGTTTAAAACCGCGGTCCCCCAAAACGGCACGCGGTTGATAAAATCAACGAAAGCGTCGTCCAAGGCCGCCCGGGAACCGTAGTTTTCCAAATGGTCGTCGTCGATGTTGGTGATCACCACGGCCGTCGGCGTCAAATGCAAAAAGGAGGAATAGGCCTCGCAGGCTTCCACAATGAAATAAGCGCCCTTGCCCAAACGCGCGCCCCGATTGATATTATTGAGCACGCCGCCGATGACCAGCGTGGGGTCCAGCCCCGCCTGCGCCAGAATCCAGGCCAGCATGGAAGTGGTCGTGGTTTTGCCGTGTGTCCCGGCCACGGCGATACCCTGTTTCAGCTGCATAAGGTCATTTAATATCTGGGCGCGGGGAACCACCGGCATGCCCTTCTCCCGCGCCGCCACAATCTCCGGATTGGTGTCCAAT
>JAFGIQ010000203.1 GCA_016929575.1 candidate division FCPU426 bacterium | reverse complement strand
CTCGCCGGCCAGGAAGCCGACGGCGGCTACGCCTGCTCCCGCACCGATGCCGGTGAGGAGATAATACCAGAGGAAACGGCGCGCACCCATTGCTTCCTCCACTTCGCAACCAAACATCCACAAAGCAAACATATTAAAGGCAAGATGCCAGAATCCGGCGTGCAGAAACATATACGTGAAGAATTGCCATGCGCGCATTTGGATGAACACTTCGGGGACTTGCAGAGGGAGAAGCGCAAGCAGGGGGTTTTTGGCCAGGACGATTTGCAGAAGAAAAACGGCGACGTTCACAACAATCAGTTTTTTTACGATTGGAGTCCAAGCCCGGCCAAAACGGTATTCCGGACCGGATGAAGTGTAATAATAAGTAGGCATATTTTTAAAAACTCCCGCAATCAACCGAAAACCAGAAGGCGCAGATTTTATCCTCCTGTGAAAGACTCTGTTTTCCCAATGCTGAAGACCGGACAGCACTGTTGTCTCCTGGGGTCATGATACTCCAGGTCAGGCGGGGGATGCAAGTGCTTTCGCCCGTTTTCCGGGGCGGGAATGAAGACCAAAACAAGAAAAAAGGGGGGCTTCTTTTTCAAGCAGGGGATACTCCAGCGCGTATAAAATTTGACGATAGTATGGCTAAGATGCATGGACGAAAAGCCGGGGAGTTTTGCCGGTTTGGGCTGGAGGAGCTAGGATGGATAACAATCGTTACGTGGCCTTGCTGGCGGCTGATTATGGATCCTCCTCGGCCACACAACGCAGTTTTTTGGAAATATTGAATTATTTGGATGACCGGCATTGGCCGGTGACCGTCTGGAACCACAACCGCCAAAACGCCTGGCTGCGGAAAAACAGGCTGTTGGCGAACATCTGGTATGCCCTGCGTTTGTTTTTGCTGCCGCCCTGCACCATTATTGTTGATCACCGCCTCTATCCCTATTGTTTTGCGGCGCTGGCGTTGGGAAAAAAAATCACTCCCCACACCTTGTTGCTGCACATCACCAAAGATTTTTGGCCGCTGGCGGGTTTCGGTAAATTCGACCTCTGGTCGGGCATGTGGCGGCGGGGCATGCAAAATGCGGATGTGGTGATCGTGGACTCCGCGCAGACCAGGTATAAACTGCTGGAATTGGGTTTGGCAGGCAGCAGGATGCGCCTGCTGCACCCGCTGCAGAGTTTCATGCCCCTGATTTTCAAACAAGAATTGCTGGAGACAGAAGATACGGCGCTGCAGGCTGAAGAGGATGATGCAGTGCAGGTGCCGCAGACGCTGGTGGAAGCGTTTGAGCAGCTGGATCTGGAGAGACTTTTACTGCCCATCCACAGGGGAAAGACCTTCTAGCCCGCATCATGCATTCCTCCATCATTGCGCCAAAATAACAATTGCCAAACAAATCCATGATTTGCTATGCTTATACACCTTAATGCTGCCCGGTGTTTGGGCGGCATTCCTTATCCAGAGTGTCGGTCTCCACAGGCCGATCACGGCAACCGGCTTTCTTTTTTTCGCGTGCGGGAAGCAGCAAGGTGCCTTTTTCTACGTCGGCGAGCAGACTGGAAAGATAAGGAGAGGCGTGGAAACGCGGAGATAAAAAAGCCTCTTCAGAAATGAAGAGGCTTTTTTTACTGGCAGAGCTTGTGCCGGCCCATAATGAAGGAGAGAAGGCATTGTGACCCCGATTATCGACGAAAGCGGATCCGCGGGCATTGTGAAAACCAGTATCCTTTCCTTGTCCTTGCCCCCGGAGGGGCTGCTTTTGGAATGCGGCCGCACCCTCGGCGCCATCAATATTGCTTATGAAACCTACGGGGAGCTGACCCCTGAGCGGGATAACGCCATTCTGGTTCTACACGCACTGACCGGAGACGCCCATGTGGCCGGCTGTCATACGCCGGAAGACAAAAAAAACGGGTGGTGGGATTTTATGATCGGCCCGGGAAAAGCTTTTGACACCAACCGTTATTTTGTTGTCTGCACCAATATCATCGGCGGTTGTCAAGGATCCACGGGCCCGGCCAGCATTAATCCGGCAAGCGGCCGGCCCTATGGCATGACTTTTCCGATGTTGACGATAGGCGACATGGTGAAAGTGCAAAAAATGGCGCTGGCCCAGCTGGGCATCACCCAGTTGTTTTCCATGGTGGGCGGCTCGATGGGAGGCATGCAGGTCCTGGAATGGATTTTGCGGTATCCGGAAATGGTCCGCTCGGCCATCATGATTGCTTCCACCCCGAAATGCTCGGCCCAGTCCATTGCCTTTAATGAGGTGGGACGGCAGGCGATTATTACGGATCCGCATTGGCGCAACGGAGAGTATTACGGTTCCTCGGCCAAACCGGAAACCGGCCTGGCCATTGCCCGGATGATCGGACATATCACCTACCTTTCCGAACAATCCATGAACCAGAAGTTTGGCCGCCGCCTGCAGAAGCGGGAAGAATACAGTTATGAATTTACCGGGGAATTTGAAGTGGAGAGTTATCTGCATTACCAGGGGCTGCGTTTTGTCCAGCGTTTTGACGCCAATTCCTACCTGTATTTGACCAAGGCCATGGATTATTATGACGCAGCCGCTGATTGGGGAAAGGGAAACTTGGAAGCAGCCTGCTCCCGGGTTAAAGCCAAGACCCTGGTCATGTCTTTCACCTCGGATTGGCTGTTTCCATCCCACCAGTCCAAAGAACTGGTCAAGGCGCTGCGTCAGAACAATGCGGATGTTTCCTACGTGGAGTTGGATTCCGATTACGGGCATGATGCCTTTTTAATACCTTCTGCAACCTTGAGCCGGGTGGTGGACAGCTTTTTGGATAATCTGTACCAGGAGGGGGAGGCAGAGTGATTCAAAAGCGGCTGCGTGAAAACATACTGCTCTCCGATTATGATATGGTGGTTTCACTGGTGGAAACCGGCAGCCGGGTTTTAGATCTTGGCTGCGGCGACGGAGCCCTGCTGTCGCGGTTGATAGCCGAAAAACAGGTGAAAGGCATGGGCGTGGAGATACAACAAGATGCCGTCATTGCGTGCATCCATAAAGGATTGTCGGTTTTTCAAGGGGACATTGATGCGGGTTTGGCGGATTATGGAAACGCCTCCTATGATTATGTTATTTTAAATCAAACCTTGCAGGCCATCCATCACCCCGATTTCGTCATCGAGGAGATGCTGCGGGTCGGCAGAAGGGCAATTGTTTCTTTTCCGAATTTTGGATACTGGCTCGTAAGAGCGCAACTGTTAGTAAAGGGACGCATGCCGCAAACGGTGAAATTGCCTTTTTTCTGGTACAATACGCCGAATATTCATCTGTTGACCATCAGGGATTTTGAGGGTTTTTGCAGCAAACGCAGCATTACGATTCTGAAACAAGTCAGCCTGTGCGGCGGACGCCAAGGCAGACTGAAGACCATCCGCCTGTTTCCCAACCTTCTGGCGGATGAAGGACTTTTTGTGATTACGCGTTCGCCTTAGGATGCCGGCAATGACGAAACTGCGGTTGTTTGTCATTCTGCTGGCAGTCATCAGTACTGGTGTCATTTTAAGCCTTGGCGGATCACGCCGAAACGACTGCCGGGTGGAAAACCAGCTTGTGACTTTCTACTCTTTTCCGCCCGTGCTCCGGGTCGGTGAGGCCCAGTTGGCCTTTCGTATTCAGGATCAGGATTTTCGCATTATTACTGGCCGCAAAACAGCATTGAGCGTCATTGAAGCCAAAACCGGCGCGGTCAAGACTGTCAAGCTCAAACCCGGACCGGGCCGGGATGTGCGCGGTTGGGTCTATTTTGCCGCGCCGGGACGATACCAGGCGGTTGCCAGTTTTGCGGATGCCCAGGGACGGACTTTATCCGCCCGCTTTCCGCTGCGCGTCCGCCGGGGCCGTTGAGTACCAGCCCCTTTACTGGCAAGGGCGGCTTCCTGTAAGGGGCTGCCGCCAATCGCCGGCCTGCTGCCGCTGATACAGGGGATGCTGGCCTGGAAATATTTTAAGCGGTTGCAGCACGCTTTTGATTAGACTCGAAGGAGGAATCAGACATGAAGGAAAGAATAGAAAAAGCACTGGCCGACATTCGCCCCAGTCTGCAAGCGGATGGAGGCGATGTGGAGTTGGTGGCGGTGGAAGGAAAAGTCGTTAAAGTCAGGCTGCAGGGTGCCTGCGGAACCTGCCCGATGGCCACGCTGACGTTGAAGCAATTGGTGGAAGCGCGGATTAAAAGCATGGTGCCGGAAGTGGAGCGCGTGGAGGCCGTGTGAAGAAGCAGGGCCGTGAAATAAAAACCAGCCGGCGTGTTGTTTACCGCGGTAAAATCCTGGACCTGTATGTGGACCGGGTGCGCGTGCCGGACGGCAGCAGGCATCTGCGCGAGGTGGTGGGGCACACTCCGGCAGTGGCCGTGGTTCCTCTGCTCGCTGATGGGCGTGTTTTGCTCGTCCGGCAATTCCGTTATGCCATCGGAAAGAAACTTTTGGAAATACCGGCGGGATTGCTGGCTGCCCGTGAGCAGCCAAGGCAAGCGGCCCTGCGCGAGTTGCGAGAAGAGACCGGCTATCATGCGGGGAGCTTGCAGCTGCTGGCCAGCTTCTACAGTTCCCCCGGATATTGCCGGGAAAAAATAGATCTTTTTCTCGCCCGCCATCTTAAGCGGACCGGATCCTTGTCCTTGGACAGGGATGAATTTTTAGAGGTCTTGGCGCTGCCCTTTACACAGGCCTTGCGGCTGCTTGAAAAAGGGAAAATTATTGATGGAAAATCGGTTGTGGGTCTGCTGCTGGCTGCACACCGGATGAAAAAGTATTAAAAACAAGATTGTTCATTTGTTGGGCAATTGTTAGAATATACATATCTAGCCCTCGGCAGGCAGGTGACAGCTGGCGGCAGGGAGGATTGTTTTGCGCATCAAGTATTATGGAGCAAGGGGATCGTTGCCCACCCCGGGAAAAAGCACCGTGAAGTATGGCGGCAATACCACTTGTTTATCCATCCAAGCGGACCAACGGCAGTATATTGTGGATGGCGGGTCCGGTTTGCGGGTGCTGGGCAATGACCTGATGCTGAAGGAATTCAGGCAAGGCAAAGGGGAAACAGTGTTTTTTTGGACGCATTTTCATTGGGACCACATCATGGGCTTTCCCTTTTTTATGCCTAATTTTATCGCGGGCAACAAGATCATTCATTATGGTTCCTCGCGGGTGCGCGACATTCTAGTGCGGCAGCAGGATTTCGCCACTTTTCCGGTCACATTTGAACAAATGCCCAGTACGCATGAATTCCATGCTATTGAGAAGCAGCCGGTTATTGCCCTGGACGGAATGACTGTCACCTATTGTCCGTCCAATCATCCGGCCGGGGGGTACATTTTTAAATTCTCCCACCAAGGCCGCAGCCTGATATTTGCCACGGACACGGAGCATCCGGAGGCAGGGATGGACAAGGATTTGCTCCAACTCAGCTCCGGGGCTGATGTTTTAATCTATGATGCGCAATACACTCCCGAGGAATACGGCCAAGGAAGAAAAGGGTGGGGCCACAGTACGTGGGAAAAAGGGGTGGAACTCGCCCGGGCAGCTGGCGTCAAACGCCTGCATCTTTTCCATCACGACCAGCTGCATGGCGACGCCTTTTTGGAAAAGAAAGTGTTGGCCCCCGCGCGCAGGATGTTTGGCCATGCTTTTCTGGCGCGGGAGGGATGGGAATTCCAGCTGTAAAAAGGCAGGTTGAGGAAAGGTCGGGGTGAAATTCACTGACAAGGTGACCCACATGGCCATCTATCGAGAAAGCCATCAAAGAAGAGCGGTCATGGCCAATTTGACCCATCGCCGGGATCATCCTACGGCCGCAACGATTTATGATGATTTGAGAAAGGAAATTCCCGCGCTTTCTTTAGGCACGGTTTACAGGAATCTTGATATTCTGGAAACCCAAAACCGGATTCGCAGTATTAAGCTTGACCAGCGGGAAGCCCGCTATGATGCAGATATGAACATCCACGCCCACTACTTATGCCGTGTCTGCGGTAAAATTATGGATCTGCCTTTAAAACCAGACTGCTGTCAAATCGTCCGTGAGCTGGAGGCGGCCGGCCACCGCATAGAGAAAGTCAGCATTGATATCATCGGCACCTGTGCGCTTTGCCGGTAGGTACTTGGTCAGAGAGGGAGCGTAAACTTCGGCGGGGGCTGTCCTGTGCCAGGTGCTGCTCATGCAGTGCCGAAGCCTTAAGCATCATCATGCCGGTTCCAACAGGGAAGCGAAGGTTTGTTTCCCTTCTGTCCTGCCCACCGTCTGCATCCGTCCATTGAAGGCGAAGAGGGTTAAAAAAGGAGGAGGATCATCGTGAAGGGCAAGTTTATGGCGGCTGCGTTGTTCCTGGCTGTTTGTGCTCTGCCGGCCTGCGGGCAAAAATCCTCTGCGCCGTCAGGGCTTTTAAATCCCGTCATCACCGCGGAGGAATTGGTTTGGCGGCTGCAGACTGACAAAGACCTGCCCTATATATTGGATGTCCGTACTGCCGAATATTACGCTTACCCCCTGGGGTATTTGCCCGGCGCCCACCATTGCCCGGTGAACGCGCTTGAGCAAATAATATGGAGTGAGAAATTCATCCCCCGCGATCAGGAGATCGTGGTCGTGTGCCAGACCGGGGATCTTACCCCGTCAGCAGTGAGTATATTGGAAAGGAACGGCTATACCACGGTGCGCGCCTTAAAAGGCGGAATAGTGGCCGTGTGGCAATTTTTATCAGCAACCGCCACATCACCTTCAATCCCACTGCCGCGGAATTCCAAGAAGCATTGAGAAAAAATGCCGCCTGCAATGCGGTCCGGGGGCAGGCGGATACCACCAGTGCACGGAGGATGTCCTTTGGGTAACATGCGGGCAGGATCTGCATCGGCCGGCATGGTGTCTATCTTATAAAGGAGAGGTCATGGTGAGACGAATAATTTGATCGACGGGAATGATGGAAAAGAGTTACAATGGCAAATAGTATGTCGATAGCATGACCATCACAGTGAGACACCCCGCTTTCGACTTTATCTTTCCTGTTGTTATCATCATGCACTGCCACAGCTTATTCTTGTGACCCCTGCGGTGGTTGTTTTGGGAACAGGAGCAGGATGGCGCCGGTTGACAGATGATATTTTTGAAGAAAGGCGATGGATTCATACACGTGAACAGAAGCAACAAGAAAAACCACACTTCTTTTTTGTCGAAAAAATTATCCACTCCTGAATTGGATTATTGTTCGCACCAAGTCACCAAAGTGCGGGGGGCCAGGAGTCTGGTGCGCTGGCTCTCCAAGGATACGGCGGTTTTGGATTATTTTGCCGGCGACACGGATAAAATTCCGCACACCTTGCGGGAACCCATGGAGCGGTTGCGCCGGAACAAAGGCGATGAATTGTACATAGACCTGTTGCAAGCCTTGACCCACAAATATTTCTCGCAGGAAGAGGCGAAAAAGTTGTGGGAGGAAATCATTGTGCATAAATACTATATGTCCGAGAAATTGGGGCGCAATGTGGGCGTCAAGGTGGCGGTGCTGGATTATCTGGACAATCACTCCGGCCAGGTGAAGGATTTCCATCTCTTGCCGGAACAGGATTTGGATTGTCTGCTGCTGTTTGTCAATGAGGACGGCCTGACCGGATTATACAACCACCGCTATTTTCAGGAGCACCTGCGTGATGAACTCGTGCGCTGCCAGCGCTACAACCGCACTTTCAGTCTGCTGTTTATTGATTTGGATCATTTCAAGCCCTACAATGATAATCTGGGTCATATGAAAGGGGATATTCTGCTGCGGGAAGTGGCGTCTTTTTTTAAAAACTACTGCCGCGAAACGGATATTGTGGCGCGCTACGGAGGCGATGAGTTCGCATTCATCCTTCCCGAGACCAATGGCCAGGAAGCCATGCATTTCACCCTGCGGCTGGTGGAAGACTTCCGAAAAAGGAAATTCGGCGTCGCGGAGGCTGAATATCCGTACCCCCTCCTGACGATTTCAGTCGGTGTGGCCACCTATCCGAAAGACGGCCGTTTTTCGGAGGAATTGATCGAGGCGGCGGATCACGCCCTTTACCGGGCGAAGCGGGCTGGAAAAAATTGCGCGCGCCAAGCCAGACGGGCCTATCCCCCGACCTCCCAGCGTAATGAATTAAAAACCACCCATTGAGCAATTCCGGACAGGCGTACCCCGATATTGCAGCAGCGCCTGGGGACGCAAGTGAAGTGTAGCCCCTGATACATTTGCATATCCACGGAGGTGAAACATGCAGCTGTGCTTGGTAAAACCATGGAGCCCCCCGGGCAGGCCCGGGGCACCTCTTTTGCCCTCGGCACATCCTGTCGCGGCCGGGCGGCATCCCCGACGCAGGAAGATCGCATTTCTTCCCGCGCAGCCGTGGGGTTGCCTGCGGAGGGGATGGATGCTTGGCATGGTTTTTTTGCTGGCCCAGCGGCCCTATGCAGGGCCTGTGCAATTGGAACTGATGGAAAAAGTGAAGAAAAAAGATCTTCAGGGCGTCACCCAGCTTCTCCAGGCCGGCGCCGACGTTCAGGCGGCAAATTCGCCTGCTGGCGATACCCCTTTGCATATAGCCTGTGAAGTGCAATCCCCGGAAATAGCCGCCGTGTTGCTGGAAAACGGGGCGGACGTCAATGCCAAAACCAGCGGGGGCGTATCACCCTTGATGCTGGCAGCCGGATCATCCCTGGAAATCACGACCCTGTTGTGTGAAAAGGGCGCGGACCTGCACCTTCGCGCCGCAGATGGCACAGGGGCTTTTACCTGCAGTATACAAGGCGTGATACAGGGGGCGGTCGGCCTTTCGGTGCCGGAGTATTTGCTGCGCCGGGGGGCCAATGCGGATGAAGCGGCAGCGGGAGGGCCCGCGCAAGGCATAACACCGCTCATGACTGCGGTGTTGAACAAACAGACAGACCTGGTGGAACTGCTGTTGCAGCATGGAGCCAACCCCCTGGCCAAAGCTAAAAACGGCGTCACGGCCCTGGATTTGGCTAAACGGAAAAAGATGGATGATATGGTTAAAAGGCTGGAAAAAGCCCTGGCTGAGAAACCTCCGGGAACAAAAGGGAAGAAAAGCAAACCCGCCAGGGCAACCGGCAACAAGGATGCAAAAAGCAAAAAGTAATTCGGTTATTGCTTCCCGTATTTTTATAAAGCAGGCGCGTTTTAATATGCCGCCGCGAATTCCCCGGCTTCCGGCATTCGCCGGACAAGTACGCCGGGCCTGCCCAGCGCATGCTGGGCGCAGGCCCGGTCTCACTT
>JAFGIQ010000202.1 GCA_016929575.1 candidate division FCPU426 bacterium | reverse complement strand
CGGCGGAAAAAAGATACCAATACAACCTGGGCTATGTGATTCAGGAATGGGCTGAAGACGCCTGGAAAAAGGGCGGCTTGCAGCCGGCCAAAAACATTTTGGCCAAAATGCTCAAAAAATATCCTGCAGTCCCTGAAGTCAAACAAGTGGTGGTTGGTTTTGTCGGGCGGGTTTTAGAAAGCCTGGCTGCATCCAAAGCGTATGAACAGCAGGCGCTGGCTGTTATTGAGGCGTTCGGCCCGCTGTTGGAGAAAAAAGGCGAAGTCCGGGATCTCATCCGCTATGTCTATGATTCGCTGGCTGAAAAATACAAGCAGCGGCAGCAATGGGAACAAGCGGTCGGGGTATATCAAAAAGCGCTGGCATTATATCCCCAGGACGAACATCTCCGCCATAATACGGCGGTTGCCTGGGATGGCTGGATTAGCATGTTCGTGCGCCGGGGCCGTTGGGAGGAAGCGCTGAAAGTGTGTGAAAAAGCCTCCGGCCAAAAGCTGGAAGAGCAGCATTTTCTGGAAAAAACCGGCTATGTGGTGCAGGAATACGCGGAGGTGATTTGTCGCCAGCAGGGCAGTGAAAAAGCCGAGGCTTTGCTGGAGCGCATGCTGGCGAAGTATCCGGACAACAGCCATGTCCAACAGGCGGCCGGCGGATATTTCCAAAGACGGTTGCAGGAAATAAAACATGATCCGCGCCATGAACAAAAAGCGGCGGCGATCATGGCCCGCTCGCAAAAAATCCTGTCGGATCAACAGACGGTTCAAAAACTGGATAAAAACCGCTATGATGAAATGGCCGGGGTGTACCTGGCCGGTAAAAAGTGGCAGGATGCCATTGCCGTCTATAAGACCGCGCTGAAGCATTATCCGGAAGACAAGCACGTCCTCAACAATGCCATAGCCGTCTGGGATGCCTGGAATAATGACTGCGTTGCCCGCAAAGACTGGGAGCAGGCCTTGACGGTCTGTGAACAGGCCGCGCAGCAACCATTGGACCCTAATCATTTTACCAACAACCAGCTTTTTACCATGCAGGAGTATCTTAAAGATGCCTTTGCTGCCGGCGGCCTGACGAAATCAGCGGGGGTCCTGTCCAATTTGCTGCGCCGTTTTTACTCTCTGGCCGGGGTGCAGGAAATGGCGCTCGGCCATTTTCAATATGTACTGAGCAGCTTAAACAGCCGGGACCCGAAAACCTGCGAAAACGAGGGCAGAAAAGTCATCCTGAAAGGGAAGGGGATATTAAAGGACGAACAGGCGGCAAAGAAACTCGCTTATGTGTTATACGACCGCCTGGCTCAGGAAGCGGGCAGCAGGGGGCAATGGGAAGAGGCGGTGGCTTTGTACAACCGCGCCTTGCAGCAATATCCGGCGGATGCGCATTTGCTCGGCAATCTGGCAGTATCCTGGAATCAATGGGCGCAGACGTACATTTCCCGGCAGGAATGGAAAAAAGCCATAGGCGTGTATGAAAAAGCCTTGAAAGCCGTGCCTGGAAACAGCATGCTGCAAAACAATCTGGAGTACTGCAAGGAAAAATCAAAATTGTAGGCAGTCCGCAAATCCGCCGCATCAAGATTGCGACAACGCCCTGAACCAGGCCTAGTTCAGGGGTCCCTGCAATGACTGTTTGAACTTCTTCGCCTCCCCGCCTTTTTATTCACAGCATTATTCGTGCGCGCACCGGTTACCGCCGCCCGCAGCAGGATCGCAGGGAAGGATGTTGTGTCGCGTGTTATTATCTGTTATAGTCGTTGGCATGAAGCTGGACCGATAGAGGGGAGTTGACATGCCACCGGCAGGGGAAAAAACCAGACTGAATCCCACGGCCATCATTGCCAAAAACTCATTGGTGCAGTTCGTGGCCGGTTTGATGAATAAATTGCTGGGCGTGGCGTTGATTATATATGCTGCCCGGCAGTTGGGTACGGAAGGCTTTGGACAATACGCCTTTGTCCTGTCCATGCACGCCATATTCTATATCCTCACGGACTTTGGTCTGGGAACCCTGACCACACGTGATTTATCCCAACAGCCTGAACAGGAAAACCGCTATTTGTCCAATGTCGTGCTCTTACGCTGCCTGCTCTCACTGCTGGCAGGAGGAGGCATGATTGCCACCGTTGCTGTTTTAGGGCATCCGCCGGCGATCATTGCTTTAACTGCGATTTTAGCGATCTCTTTTGTTTTCAACAGCAACATCGACACAGCCACGGCCGTGTTCAATGCCCATCAGCGCATGGAGATTACTTCAGCCGTCTCGGTGGTGGCCAATACTTTTCGTGTGACCACTTCTCTCGGCGCTCTGGCTGCCGGCGGGGATGTGTTTGCGCTTATCTGGATCCATACGCTGTACACCGCTGTTCACATGGGGGTTTTATTCGGACTGTTGTTCTATTTCATCAAACCCTCCTGGCAATTGGACCTGGGATTTTGGGTGCGGCTGCTGAAACAGGCATATCCCCTGGCCCTGGCAAATTTGTTTTCCATTATTTATTTCCGGGTGGATACCGTCATGCTGGCTTCCCTCAAGGGCCAAGAGGAGGTGGGGCTATACAGCGCGGCCTACCGGTTGCTCGAATTTACCCTTATTTTTCCGGCCTATTACGGCGGGGCAATTTTTCCCGTGATTTCCTCAAGCTATGAACGCAATCCCCAGCGGTTTTTATTAATCTACCGGCGTTCACTTAAGTACATGTGGCTTCTCTCTTTGCCTTTGGCTGCCGGTACCGCGGTTTTAGCGCATCGGTTCATGGAGGTTTTGTACGGCACGCAGTATTCAGCCGGGGTTCCGGTTTTATCCGTCCTCATCTGGACTTTGGTCCTCATTGCGGCAAACAGCGTGAATGCCCCCTATTTGATTGTCATGGGAAAACAGCGCGTGGTTACCATACTGGTCTTTATCAGCATGTTGATGAATATCTGCCTGAATGCGGTTTTTATCCCGCACTACGGCATGGTTGGCGCTGCCTGGGTGACCTTGGCTTCGGAATTTCTCAATATCACCTTGTTCATGTGGGCCTTGCGCAAGCCTTTGGGGATGAAACTGAGAATGGCCCGGCATTTTTGGCGGCCGGCCGTGGCTGCGGGGTTGATGGTCGCAGTATTACGGTGGATTTTCGCCTGGGATTTAGGGTATCAGATCATTCTGGGCGGCGTCTGTTATCTTGCAGCCTTATGGATCTTGCGGGTTTTTGATGAAGTGGACATAGAACTTTTCAGCCGCATTCTGCGTCCGACCACCTTTGGAGGAAAAAAGGTTACATGAATCCACCGCGCGTTTCGGCGGTTGTGCTGACGTATAACGGCTGGCACCTGCTGTCCAGTTGTCTTTCGACGGTGCTGGCGCAGGATTGGCCGGACTTGGAAATCCTGGTGGTGGATAACGGTTCCCAGGAAAACATCGCCGGCGAAGTCACAAAACATTTTCCGCGCGTGCCGGTCCTGGTGTTGCCGCATAATCTGGGGTTTGCCGGAGCCAACAACGAGGGCGTCAGGCATACCTCGGGCGATTACGTGGCCCTGCTTTCCAATGACGTCCGCTTGCCGCCTGACTTTATCCGCCGTTTGGTGGAAAATTTGGAGGCAACCCCCCTGGCCGCCGTGGCGGGCCCGGCGGTGTACAATCTGAACATGGACATGGCGCGTTATCCGGGCAACGGCAGCATGAGTTTGACCGGAACGGTCATTCACAACGTATTCCGGGACCTGCGCCTGACGTTCGGCGCGGCGGGATGCGCTTTGGTGTTTAAAAGGGAACTGGTCGGCCTGCCCTTTGACGATGATTACCAGTTTTTCCATGAAGAAATCTACCTGGCTTGGCGCGCACGTTTGCGCGGATATACGGTGCTGCGGGAGCCGGGAGTGGTGGTGGAACATGTCGGCGGAGCCACGGTCGGATCCTTGTCGGATGAAAACAGGTTTTTGCTGGAGAGGAACCGGTGTCTCAATTTTTTACTTTTTTTCTCAAACTCTGTCCGCCTGCGCGTTTGGCCGCTCCTGCTTTTGGCCCGCTTGCTGGAACGCTTGAGCGATTGGCGGCAGGGAAGGGCTTTTACGCCTGTCCGCCGCGCCCGGCGCTGGCTGAAGGAGCACCGTTTAATATGGCTGGCCAAACGGCGGGCTTTGCAAAGTGAACGGCGCGTTCCAGACAAGGACATAGTCCGTTGGATGAGTTGTAAAATCACCAATCACTCCGGGTGGGCAGGCGCACTGTTCAACCGCCTGGCATACATTTGGTGTCTGTCGGCGGGATTGAAAACCTGGGAAATGGTAAAACCGACAAAAGACCGTTGAGGAGTCCGGGTAGATGAAAATAGCCATGTTGACATCCTGGGAGCAGCCATGCGGAATTGCGGATTATGCCCGGGCTTTGGTAAAGAGCCTGGAGCCTTTGCTGACCGTGAAGGTCGTGCCGATTGACCGCGGCCAGAAACAGGCGGCGTATTTCCGCCACCTGGGGCAGGCGGGCAATGATTGCGATCTGGTTCATATTCAGCATGAATACATATTTTTTGGAGGCCGCGACCCCTGGAATTATTATTGGCCGGACATACTGCGGGAGATACGCGTGCCGCTGGTGGTTACTTCACACACCTGGCTGACCGCTTTTTCCGGAGGCCCCATATGGAAGCGGACCTTGCGCTCAATGCGCGATGCATTGTACGGTTGGCTGGGCTGGAACCAATATCTTGAGACCGGTCAGTTCAAGCAAGCCCGGCGTTTGATCGTGCACAGCCGCGCCCATGCCCAATTTCTGCAGGGCCGCGGTTTTCCTCCTGAAAAACTGGCGGTTGTTGCCCAGGGCGTGCCGGTCCATTTCCCGCCCGGGGACGCTCTTTGCGCCCGCTCGCGCTGGGGTCTCAAGGGCCCGGTGGTGGCGATTTTTGGTTTTCTTATTCCATCCAAAGGACATCTGTTGGCCTTGCAGGCCTGGCGCACAGTATTGCCGGAAGCCACTTTGATGATTGTCGGAAAGCCATTTTCCAAAACAGATGCTGCCTATGCCGAAATCGTAGCCAAACAGGCCCGCTTTTTTGGCCGCGCAGTGCGCTTGACAGGGTACCTGGAAACTCCGGAATTGGCCGATCTGCTGGCAGCGACGGACCTGGTCATTATGCCTTATACCAGCAGTACTTCCTCCTACTCGCTGTCGGTGTTGTTGGCGCAGCGGAAGGCTGTTTTGGCTTCGGACCTTTCCTGTTTCAAGGAAGTGCAAACAGAGTGCCCGTGCCTGGAATTGTTTCCGGCCGGAGATTCGCTGGCGCTGGCGCGAAAAATAAACACCCTGCTCCGCGATCCGCAGCAGCTCTCCGCCCTGAGCCAGGCAGCCGGCGTGTGGGCCGGGAATCATTCCTGGGATAAGATTGCGTCCAGATTGGTGAAGGTGTATACTGAAGCCATGGATTGAGTAATTTTCCCGGCGATTACCAGCTTGGTTACACCCGTGGAGCTGCACCAGGCCTATACCAGCAAAGTCCCTTAAAACCCCGGACACAAGCATTCCGGGGTGACGAAGCCGGATGATTGGCTGTATGACCCGGTCTCTTATAATAAATGTGGATGCATTTGCATGATCATGTCAAAAAGGATGACGCCGCCTACATTGTTACTTATCTCCGGAACCTGGCCCCCCCTGCAGTGCGGGGTAGGAGACTATAGCGCGCAGCTCGGCGAGCATTTAAGCAGGGTGGCCGTGCGGGTGCATGTATTGACTTCACGCCGCGTGCCTCCGTATTTCCGCCTGGATGGGGAAATCATGATGGAGGTGCATCCCCGCATTGAGCGCTGGAACCATGAAAGCTTGCGGGTGGCGCAGCAACTCGTGGAGGAAGTGAAGCCGGACATCATCCACTGGCAGTGGCCGACCGCAGCCTATGGGCGATCCTTATCGGTCAACTGGCTTCCCCGATTTTTGAAAAAAATGAATCCCGGGATTCCAGTGCTTACCACCTTGCACGAGTATCGTTACTTCAATGCCTGGACCCGCTGGCGGTTATGGCCCGCGTTTACGGCCTCGGAAAGAATAGTGGTGGTGGATCCCCTGGATTTGGACGAAATACGCCGTTCCCATCCGCGCACCGCCAAACGCTGTTGTTTCATTCCCATTGCTTCTAATCTGCCGGCAGTGCCGGAACAGTATGACCGTGAGTGGTCCCGCCGGCAGGCGGGCCTGCGGCCGGAGGATTTCGGGGTGGTGTTTTTTGGATTCACCAATCCCCCCAAGGGGCTGGAGGTCCTTTTATATGCGCTCCACCATTTGCGCAGAAAGTATCCGCAGTTGAAACTGATCCTGTTGCCCCGCCTTTCCGCCAAGATAGAGTATCATAAAAAAATACAACAGCTGTTGCGTACTTTGGATCTGGAAGCGCATACCCTGCAGCCGGATTATGCCCTGCCGGTACAGGCGGCCGAAATATTGGCCGGCGGGGATTGCGCGGTTCTGCCTTATGTGGACGGTGTTTCCATGAAAAGGGGGACATTTTTCGCCTGCGTGAAACAGGGTTTGCCGATCGTGACCACGCTGCCGCGGATAAGCGAGTCTTTTCCTTTCAAAAACCAGGAACACATTCTGGCCGTTTTGCCCCGCAATCCCTGGGCAGTGGCAGAGGCGGTGGAACGGTTGATCTGCAATCCCAAGCTCAGGCAGCGGCTTTCACAGGCGGCGCACACGGCCAGTGATTCTTTTTCCTGGGAGGCGATTGCGCAAAAACACCTGCAGCTTTATAATGAAGTGTGGGGAGGAAGGCATTGAGTTTTGATCATTATAGTCATCTGGCCTGGGATGTCGCGTTGATTGATCCGGATGGTTTTTCCGCGGCCCTTAAAAGAAGACGAAGCGGCCGCCGGCTGTTTCCTCATCTGGGATTGGGTTATTTGGCGGCCTGTCTGGAAAGAAACGGTGAACGCGTATCGGTATTGGATGCCGGCGTATCAAACACCCGCGAGATACGGCATTTTTTGTCGCAACCCTATCAGGCCGTGGGGATTACAGCCAACAGTTTTACTTTCCGTGAAGCCCAGGCGGCGGCGCGGGAGTTGAAAAGGCGCTATCCTCACACTCCGGTGGTATTGGGCGGCCCGCATGTCTCCATTGATCCGGAAGGGTGCGTGAGCGGTCCGGAGATCGATTTTGCCTTTCGCGGCGAAGGTGAAATTGCCATGATTGATTTGCTCGAAGTGTTGAAGCGTTCCGGGAGCGGCAAACCCGATGTTTTTTCCCAGGTTCCGGGCTTGGTCTATAAGGCGGAGGGGCGGGTAGGCGTCAATCCGCCGGCCGACCGGATCAGGGATCTGGATCAGCTGCCATATCCTGCCTGGCATTTGTTTCCCATGCGCCGCTACCGGCAGCATGCTTTTCTCTCCAGCCGGGGCTGCCCCATGGATTGCGCGTTTTGCGCCATTAAAACCATATGGGGGGCGCAATGGATCAGACGGGATCCCGAGCAGGTGGTCAATGAAATAGCCTGGCTGCTCAAGCAGTGGGGACCAAAGCTGATTCACGTGAATGATGACAATCTTACCATGAATCCCGCCCATATCACGAAATTCTGTGATGAAATCATCAAACGCCGGATGCAGATTCAATGGGTGGTTCAAGGCATGCGGGCGGATGCGGCGCATCCGGACATAGCGGCCAAGATGCGCCGGGCGGGGTGCCAGCGTGTATCCCTGGGCATAGAATCAAACGATCCCGGAGTATTGGAGGCCATCGGCAAGCAAGAGACGCCGGCGGATATGATGCAGGCGATCCGCGTCTGCCGGCAGGCGGGCATCCAGGTCTTGGGCATGTTCATGATAGGCAATCCCGGGGATACGCTGCAAACCGTTTCGGCTTCCATGCGCTTTGCCAGGGAGAATGACATCGACCTGCCCGCTTTTTATATGGCCCTGCCGTATCCCAAAACACGGCTGTGGGAATATATCGAACGGCACGGCCGTTTTTTAAACCGGGACTACCTCTCCTACAACCACATGAGCCCGGAGCCGGTTTTTGAAACACCTGAATTCTCGGCGGAGGAACGCAAAAAAATTCACCGCAAGGCTGAAAATTTTTGTCGCCGGCAAGCATTGAAATATCATATCATGTTTTGGTGGCCGCCGCGGCTGCTCAAGCGAAACGGGCATGAAATACGGCGCGAGCTGATTACTTGGTTAAAGGTGATAGTGATGCCGTTGAGGGTGTTGCGTTTCTGGCGGCGGCATTGGAATGCCGGAGGCTTTAAATGAGTTATTCGGTTTTATTGGACGGAAGGCCGGCACAAGGACGCCCGCGGGGAACGGGTGTGTATGTGCTTCGCCTGTTGCCGGCCCTGGCGGGCCTGAAGGGAAGGCCGCTTTCATTGAAAGTCGCCTTGGATAAACGGCAGGGGGAAGACCCCTGGCCGCATTTGGACACGGTTGAAAAAATATGGGGCACAGGAGCAAATCCTGCAGCGTGGGAACAGCTGGTTTTGCCAAGAATGGCCAAACAGGCCGGGGTGACGCTTTTGCATTGTACTGCCAACAGCGCGCCGTGGAGGCCGCGCATTCCCTATGTCGTCACCATTCATGATGCCATTTTTATGCGTCCTTTGCGGGCGGGCGCGGATGGCATCTCTCCCAAGCAAATCCTGGCACATTGCTATTATCGTTTTGGAGTCGGGTTTTCCGCCAGGAGGGCCTGCCGGGTGATGACGGATTCAGAGCATTCAAAAATTGAACTTGTTAAAAAACTTCATCTGGATCCGGAGAAGGTAAGCGTGATTTCCCTGGCCAATCCCCATGTGACCCCGCCGCTGACAGAAGCAAAGGTTTTGGAAATCATAGCGTCCTTTAAGATCAGGCGTCCCTATTTGCTTGGTTTTGGCGCTGTGGATTTGAGGAAAAACACGGGCAATTTGATAAGGGCTTTTGCCCGTCTGCCCCGTTCGGCGGCCGATATGCTGGTTTTGGCCGGCTTTGAAAAGGCCGGAAGTTCTTCGGTGCCGGGTCTGATCAAACGTTTGGGGATTCGCAACCGGGTGCGGGTATTGGATTATATACCGGAGCGGGAATTGACGGCTTTGTTTCAGGGGGCGGCCGCTTTTGTGTATCCCACGCGCATGGAGGGATTCGGGTTGCCGATTCTGCAGGCGTTTCATCTGGGAATCCCGGTGGTGACGTCGCGGGTGGGATCCATCCCGGAAGTGGCCGGCAGCGCCGTTCGTTTTGCAGACCCGGACGATCCGCGCAGCATCAGTCAGGAGATTCTGGCCGTTTTAATAGATTCCAACGAAGCGCACCGCCTGGCCTTGACCGGCTATCTGCAGGCCAAGCAGTTTACCTGGGAGAAAACCGCCCAGGAAACCCTCGCGGGCTATATGCGGGTAATGGAAAATGACATTCCCGCCAAACAGCCAAGCGGCGGCACTATGTAGTTGCGTCGCTGCAAAGTTTCCGCAGGCACACACGGGGTGCCGGCGGTATAATAATATTACTCGCCGCGTAAGATCAAATCCCGTGGACACAAAGCCGTGGAATGCAAGCGGGAAAAAAACGATCCTGACCAATATCCGGCGGAGGAAAAAACATCATGGAGCTGCTGATCCGCATCCTGAAAACCAACGGCCTTTTTCCGGACTTCTCAGATGAAGAACTCATGTTGATCATCAGTTTGTGTCAAAAAATCAATTTGCCGAAGGGGCGCGTCATCTTCCGGGAAAACCAGCAGGACGATGGAGGCGTGTATCTCATCGAGGAGGGTATCGTGCGCGTCACCAAGGGGTCCCGGCAGAAAGAAAAAGTGCTGGCCATGTTTGGCATAGGAAACATTTTTGGAGAAATGTCCTTTTTGGACGCGAAACCGCGGTCGGCCAATGTCCAGGTGGATGAGGACGTCATTTGTCACAAGCTGCTGCCGGGAAAAATGAAGGAAATCGAAAAAAATGCGCCGCGCACAGCCGTCAAATTACTGCGGGTGTTCATCGAAAAGTTGACGGCCAGGTTGAGACAAACAGACGAGGCATTAATAGGCCAGGAAGGAAAAATCATCATCACTTAAACGCGAAACGGCCAGACGGATCTGCGGGGGAGGGAAGCGCATGGAAATGTTTGTTGAAATCCTGAAATCCAACCGGACTTTTGTGGAATTTACAGACGAAGATTTAAGACTGGTATTGGGGCTTTGCCAAAAAGTGAAATATAACAAGGGACGGGTTATTTTCAAGGAAAATGACAGCGATGACGGGAGCGTGTATTTCATTGAAGAGGGCATGGTGCAGATATCAAAAACCGCCAAAGACCACGAAAAGGTGATCGCCATGTTCGGCATGGGAAATATTTTCGGAGAAATGTCGTTTTTGGACAAGTATGCGCGCTCTGCAACCGTGACCGCGCTGGAGAACACGGTATTGTACAAATTGTCTCCGGAAAAAATGCCGCACCTCATCAACCAGTCATCACGTACGGCAATGAAACTCCTGGGTGTTTTCATTAAAAAATTAACGACGCGTTTGCGCCAAACGGATGAAGCCTTGGTCGAACGGGAGGATAATATTATTGTCACTTGACCGGCAATGGCAAGGATGATTTGCCGCAAAAACCGGCGGGTTTTTCGCCGGGAATTATCCTGCCGGATGGCTTGGCTTGACGAAGCGTTGTATCCGTAGTAGAATATCCCACCGTTTCCGGTTTGCGTCTTGAATCCCCCTGCACCCCCAACCGTTTTTTCCTTGTTTCTGGCCAGGAGGGGCAGGACAACAACAAAAGGCATTTCACCGGATTGGCCGGCAATGTCATTTTTTTCAAAAACAGAGGTTATGCATGTCCTATATCGTCATGGCGCGCAAATGGCGGCCCCGAAATTTTGAGACCTTGGTCGGTCAAGAACATGTCGTGCGCACATTGAAGAACGCCATTCAGGCAAACCGTATTTCCCATGCCTATTTATTTACCGGCCCCCGGGGTGTGGGCAAGACCACCACGGCACGATTATTGGCCAAGGTGGCAAATTGCCTCTCGCCGGTGGAAGGTGAGCCGTGCAATCACTGCGTGCGTTGCGAAGAGATTCAGGCCGGAAGCGCAACCGATGTCATTGAGATCGATGCGGCTTCAAACGGCCTGGTGGACGATGCGCGCGAATTAAGGGAAAAAGTGCGGTATGCACCTGTATCCTGCCGTTACAAAGTCATTGTCATTGATGAAGTGCATATGATGAGCAATGCGGCCTTCAATGCCCTGTTGAAGACGCTGGAGGAACCACCGGCACATACCATATTCATTTTGGCCACCACGGAGTCACACAAGGTGCCGGCCACCATTATCAGCCGTTGCCAACGGTTTGATTTTCGCCGGATTCCCGAACGGGAAATCACAGAGCGGTTGGCCGTGATGGCTGCGGCCGAAGGCGTGAGCATCCAGGAAGAAGCCTTGCATGTGATTGCCCGGGGAGCAGAAGGCAGTCTGCGCGATGCGCAAAGCCTTTTCGACCAAATCATCAGTTTCAGCGGCACCGAGGTAAAAACCGAAGACGTGGTGACCGTGCTGGGCTTGGTGGATACCCAGGTGTTTATCGCGCTGGTGGATGCCGTCACTGCCAGGAAAGCCACAGAGGTGCTGCGCATTGTTGACACCCTGGTCAACAGCGGCGCGGATCTGCGGCTTTTTATGAAAGAATGGGTGGAATACTGGCGGCAACTGGTTATTGCCCGCGTGGCAGGACGGCAGCAGGGGAATCTGGAACATCTGCCGAGCAATGTGGCCGAAGCGGTGGAGAGACAAAGCCTGGTTTTTTCACTGGAAGAATTGCTCAATGTCGTGAAACTGGCGGCCGCTACGGATGATGAGCTCAGAAGGACGCAGCATCCCCGGCTGTTGTTGGAGTTGCTGCTGCTGCAACTTTGTTCGGCCAACCGGCTGGTTTCTTTTGAAACATTATGGGGTGAATTGCAGGCCATGGAGGCGCGGGTGGCAAAAATGCCAGCGGCGGTGCAATCCCAGGCGGATCAGGAAGGCCCTGAAGAAACACCCCCGGTGGCCCAACCCGCCTGCGACGGGGAAGAAAATGCCGCGTCAGCCGTGGCCGGCGAGCCGGCCTTGGTTGTCGACTCCCTGGAAGAGCTGGATGCCCAAAGTTATGTGGAGACCGTACGCGAAATATGGCCCGCCATGGTCCAGACTATTGGCCAAAAAAACCGGCGTGTACAGGCCTTGCTGCGCGATGTCGTCATCACCGCCGCTGAGGAAGGATGGGTGGAATTGACGTGCGCCTCGGCGTATCATTTGACCGGTTTGGAGAAAGAGGAAGCCCGCAAACTGATTGAAACCGTTTTTGAGGGCCAATTGGGGAAGCAGACCAGATTACAGTTGAAACACGAGGAGAAAAGCGCCCCCCTGCCGGAGGAAGGCTTGCCCCGCGGAGCGGACCGGCAAAAAGAATTCGAGGATATATCACACAAAGAACCATTGGTGCAAAAGACTTTAGAAATGTTCGGCGGTCAAATTATAGACATCCTGCAAAAACCTTCCGCCGGCGGAAATAAATAGCCAAAGCCACGAAATGCAGCCTGCCGGCGGCCGCTGGTTTTTAAGTCGTTTCATCACACCGGGATTTCACTCCTGGAATGTCCGGGGGGCATCCGGGAAATTTCTTTCATGGAAGGCGGATATGGTATTGTTCTCCGGCGCCTTGGCGCGCATGATCGATGAATTGGGGAAAATGCCGGGCGTGGGGCCTAAAACAGCCCAGCGCCTGGCTTTTTACCTGTTGCGCCAGGAAGCGGCCGCAGTTGAACGCCTGGCCAAAACCTTGGTGGAAGCCAAGGAGAAGATCCGCTATTGCTCTATCTGCTATTCGCTTTGTGAAGAGGACACCTGCGATGTCTGCCGCCATCCTCGCCGCGATGCTTCCTGCATATGTGTGGTCGAGGAGCCCAATGATGTTTTCGCCCTGGAGCGTGCGCAGATTTATCATGGGCATTATCATGTGCTGATGGGCACGCTCTCGCCCTTGGACGGAATAGGACCCGAGGACTTGAAAATACCGGAGCTGCTGAAACGTCTGGAGAACGGCATGATCAAGGAAGTGGTGATTGCAACCAATCCGGATGTGGAGGGAGAGGCCACGGCCATCTATTTGGGCAAATTGATCAAGCCGCTGGGCATCAAAGCAACCCGTCTGGCCAGCGGTCTGCCGGCCGGGGGCAACCTGGAATATGCCGACGACATAACTATTTCCCAGGCTTTTGGGGGCCGGCGCGAACTGTAACTAGATAATGCAGCCTGACTGCATTTTTTGATGCGCTTTGCAGCAGAACCTGTTCTTTTGTCCCGCGCCTGGAAATTTCAAGGGGAAAAAGCATATTAGCGCTTGCTTTTTTTAAGTAAAAGCGTAAAATATCACGCCGAGTGTTAAATACAATATAATGTGTCAGGCATGCTTATTCTGCCTGTTTCTTGTTGCCAGCGCTGGAAACCCTCTTATGTGATTTTTTACTATCTAAGGTTAATCCAAAACCGGGGCTATACACGTGAGGCCGGGATTTCGCTGGGATCGGCCTGCCTTTGTCACAGCCAAGGATGAGAAGGGAGAAAAAGAGGTATGGGTGAAATGCTGGAAATCCGTTGGCATGGCCGGGGCGGCCAAGGCGCCAAAACCGCCGCCTTGCTTCTCGGTGAGGCGGCCATGCAGGCCGGAAAACACGTGCAGGCGTTTCCTGAGTACGGTCCTGAGCGCATGGGAGCACCGGTGCAGTCTTTTGACCGCATCAGTGATCAACCGATTACGCTTCACTGCTCTGTCACCAATCCCAAGGCGGTGGTGGTCCTGGATCCCAGCCTGCTGGATGCGGTGGATGTTACTGCAGGTTTGAACGAAGACGGCGTATTGCTGATCAATACGCCCAAGAGTCCCGCGGAAATGCGAAAAAGCATCCCGTGGAAGGGGAAAAAGCTTTTTACCGTGGATGCATCCACCATTGCCTTGGAAACCATTAAACGCAATGTTCCCAATACCTGTATGATGGGGGCATTGATCAAAGTAACGGATTTTATGGATTTCAACGCGCTGCTGGAGGATACCCGGAACAAGCTGGGTAAAAAATTCAAGAATCGTCCTGAAATTGTCGAAGGAAACATGAACGCGATCCGGCGGGCGTATGAGGAGGTAAAAACACAGTGAGCACACCGACGCAAAAACCAGGGTGGAGGGCCTTTCCGCACGGGAATATTTTGGATGCAGCCACTTCCCGTGAGTTTAAAACCGGTGCCTGGGCCACTGAAGTGCCGGTTTGGCATCCCGAAAAATGCATTCATTGCCTGAATTGCTGGATTTTTTGCCCGGATGACTGTTGGGAAGTCAAGGATCAGAAAATCCTGGGAGTTAGCCTGGAATATTGCAAAGGCTGCGGAATTTGCGTCCGGGAGTGTTTGGCCAAACCCGATAAGGCGATTACGATGCATGCCAAGGATGAAGCCTAAAGCAGGTGAAAGGGGAAGTAAGGTAATGGAAAAAACAGTACAAGCAAAAACTGGAAATGAAGCCATGGCCGAGGCCATGCGGCAGATCAATCCGGACGTCTGCGCAGCCTATCCCATTACTCCGGCCACGGAAATCATGCAGATATTTGCGGGTTTTGTGAATGATGGTATGGTTAAAACCGAATTGATTACGGTTGAATCCGAGCACTCGGCCATGTCCGCCTGCATGGGTTCCGCTGCGGCAGGAGCCCGGACCATGACGGCCACCTCCTCGCAGGGATTGGCCTTGATGTATGAGATGCTTTATATCGCTGCTGGTTACCGGTTGCCCATTGTCATGGCCGAAGTCAACCGGGCCTTGTCCGGGCCGATTAACATCCACTGCGATCACAGCGACACCATGGGAGCGCGGGATACCGGCTGGATACAACTTTTTTCCGAAAATGCGCAGGAAGCCTACGACAATCTTATTCAGGCGGTCCGTATTGCAGAGCATCCGGATGTGCTGTTGCCGGCTTGGACCAGCACGGACGGATTTATTATCAGCCACGGCATGGAAAATGTGCATATTTATCCTGACGCCGAGGTGCAGAAGTTCATCGGGGAATATAAACCTGCTTTCAACCTGTTGGACAACAGCAAACCCATCACCGTCGGGGCCGCTGATCTGCCGGATTTTTATTTTGAACACCGCCGGGCGGCATATGAGGGCATGCGCAATGCCAAACAGGCGATAGTGGAAATCGGCAGGGAATTCGGAAAAACATTTGGCCAAACATACGGTTTTTTTGAGGAGTATCATTTGCAGGATGCTGAAGTGGCGTTGGTGGCAATGGGTTCGACGGCAGGAACGGCACGGGTGGCAATTGACAACCTGCGGGCGCGGGGCTTAAAAGCCGGTCTCCTGAAGCTGCGTGTTTTCCGGCCTTTTCCCGCCGAAGAATTGGCGGCGGCGCTCAAGCACGTGTCCCACATCGCCGTGCTGGATCGCTCCGACGGATTTAACGCCCAAAGCGGCCCCCTCGGCACTGAATTGAAAGCCGCGCTGTTTGACGCCGGCACGCGCCCCAAGACGGTCAATTATATTTACGGATTGGGCGGCAGGGACATTCATTTTACGGAATTGGAACAAATCGCTGAACAGACGCTAAAAGCCGGGGAACCCAAGGACCTAAATTCCCGGGTGATATACTGGGGCGTCAGGGAATAATAATAGAGGAGCGAATGGATAGCAGAATGCAGAAAGTCGATAAGGAGAAATTGCCATGCTGAATTTGAAACAGCTTTCCCTTCAGGAAAAAAAGGGGCTTGCCGGCGGGCACCGGGCCTGTTCCGGGTGCGGGTTCCCGCAAGCCATCAATATGATATTCGGCCAATCCACCGTACCGGTGGTCACCACCTGCGCCACCGGCTGCATGGAGATTGCAACCACCATATACCCCTTTACCGCCTGGCGCGGAAATTTCATGCACAGTGCTTTTGAAAACGCCGCGGCTACGATTTCCGGCATCGAGACCGCCTACCGGTCGTTGAAGAAGCAGGGGCGCCTGCCGGGCGATGACAAGATGAATTTTGTCGCTATCGGCGGAGACGGCGGCACGTATGATATCGGCTTCCAGGCCTTGTCCGGGGCCATGGAACGCCGGCATAACATTCTGTATATCTGCTATAACAACGAAGCCTACATGAATACCGGCGTGCAGAGGTCCTCGGCCACTCCCAAAGGGGGCCATACCACCACTTCGCCGGCCGGGAAGGTCGTTCCCGGCAAAGTGCAATTTCCAAAGGATTTGACCCATATTTTGGCTGCACACGACCTGGCCTATGCGGGCCAGGCAAGCGTCGGCTATCATTTGGATTTGATGCGCAAGGCGGATAAGGCTTTTTCCCTCGCGGGGCCAAAATTCATGAATGTATACACCCCCTGCCGTTTGGGTTGGGGATCTGATCCCTCCCAGAGCATGGAGATCGCGCGCTTGGCCGTGGAAACCTGCCTTTGGCCGTTGTACGAAGTAGTGGACGGCGAGTGGAAGCTTACCCGCAAGATCCGTGAAAAGAAACCGGTTACAGATTTTTACAAGACCCAGACCCGCTTCCGCCACTTGCTGAAACCGGAGAATGAAGAACTGGTAAAGGAGATTCAGGCCGAAGTGGACAAACGGTGGCACCGTTTGCTGCTCCGTTGCGGAGAAGGGGCCTGATCCTGTAAAAACACCTGCTGCCATCACCGGGGCCTATTATTTCCAGGCAGTGCCTTTCCCACCTGCAAACCGCACTATCCTGTGTCTTTCACTTGGAGCACCTTCCGCGCTTACTTCGTGAGCCGGGCAGATGGATTCATATAAAGTGTCCTGGCGCGCGGGAGGCGCTGTGCCATTCATGTAAAAACAGCGCAGCAGTCTCACTTCCTAAAAATGATACGGCACCCCGCGGCTTGCCGCAGGGTGATTGACTGACAGTTTTAGCGCTAAATCTCCTTTGCCAACCGACGATACTAAAAACGGGTGATAACAATAGTTGCAGGTTTATTGCCGATATGGGGAGAAGCGTTCTTGCATTGCGTTGTAGGAACCGTGCGCCCTTGCTGTGAGTCCCTGCAGGGAATGCGGAAAAGGAAAGGCTGCTGCTTTAAGGGTGTGGCCGGCGAACCAGGCCCGCCGCCGGAATGGCCCCGGACAAGAGTAAGTGAACGAGAGGTGTTTTGCGGCATGGCAAAAAAAATCCTGATCGTCGATGATGAGCCGGCCATTGGGCGCTTGCTGAAGATGACCCTTTCAGTGGAGGGGTATGATGTGCACACGGCAACCAGCGGTTTTGAAGCCCTGGAACAGGCCGCAAGCTGGAAACCGCAATTGGTCGTGCTGGATGTCATGATGCCGGGTTTACATGGGTATGATGTATGTAGAAAACTCAAGGCCGAAAGCCACACCAAAGGCATAAAAATAATATTTTTGACCGCCCGGGGAAATCCGGCTGATGTCAAAGAAGGATTTGCCGTCGGCGGAGACGATTATATCGTCAAACCCTTTGACCCGGAAGAGTTGTTGGAAAAAGTCAAGGTGATGATGGGACCGATGGTTGTTTAAAACCCTCCCCATGAAAACAGTCGTGGGAATTCCAGGCACCAGAAGATGATCAAATTGTCATGCGCCAGGAGGAAGGGTTTGTTATAATTCCGCCTCCAAGCATAACGATATAAAAAAGCGCGTATGCGGCGTGCCGGAAACAATACTGATGGATCAGGAAAACCATCCTATGACCGCCATGATGCCTGAAATACACTACCAGGAGCTCAAGTGCTGCCGGCTGTGTCCCCGCGGCTGCGGAGTCAATCGGTTTGAGGGCAACCGGGGTTATTGCCGCAGCATGGCCGGTCTGCGTATTGGGGCGGTTTGCCTGCACAAGGGGGAAGAACCTGTTTTGGCGGGCAATCATGGTATGTGCAATGTATTTTTCGAACATTGTAATTTGCAATGTTCGTATTGCCAAAATTATCAGATCAGCCGCAACCACCAGGAGCAGGCCGACGTCTTGACAGATCTCGACGAGGTGCTGGGACGCATCGCCGCCTGTTTGCATGCCGGGGCCGCCTGCGTGGGATTTGTTTCTCCTTCCCATATGATTCCACACATGACGCATATCATCCATATCTTGCGTGAACGCGGTTTGCATGCGGTGACGGTGATGAATACCAACGCCTATGACCATCCTGGAAAAATAAGGCAGCTGGCGGAAGATATCGATGTCTATCTGCCTGACCTGAAATACCATGATGCTGCTTTGGGAAAAAAGTTTTCTGGAGCGGATGACTATCCTGCCGTGGCCCAGGCCGCCCTGAAGGAAATGTACCGCCAAAAAGGCGCGGAATTGCGGATGGGGCCTGATGGCATAGCCCATAATGGTTTGATCATCAGGCATTTGGTGCTTCCGGGGTATGTGGACAATACGCTGGCCTGTTTGCGGTTTATTGCCCGGGAATTGTCGCCAAAGGTGCATGTTTCCGTGATGGCGCAATATACTCCTATCGGCGCCGTGGCAGCGGATGAAAACCTGGGGCGGACAATAACAGCGGCAGAATATGAACGCGTGCTGGAGGAGCTGGACCGCCTGGGCATGGACTGCGGGTGGATTCAGTCCTTGTCAAGCGCTTATCATTATCAGCCGGATTTCACGCGCAGCGAACCATTTTAATATGCCACCGCGAATTCCCCGGCTTCCGGCATTCGCCGGACAAGTACGCCGGGCCTGCCCAACGCATGCTGGGCGCAGGCCCGGTCTCACTTCGTGACTTAAGAGGAATAGCATTATTGAAAAACAGGTAGAGGCCGGGGACCTCTCCGCCATAAGCGGAGATGCGGCATAAGATAATGCCTTTCTACCACTCAGATCAAAAATCCCACGCAGAGACACGTCACCTGGAACCGCCGGCATGCCGAGAGGCGGCCTCCGGCGTACAAATACACGGCGCAGGAGTAAAGATATTCACTGGTCTTAATATACGCGAAATAATGTCGAAAATATAATAAAGAAACAACCGGGGAACCATGTATCTGAATGATGAATGCATACCCATTTTTATAAATCGCGCCGGGGATGCTGACTTTAGGGCCCGGAATGATGCGGGGATAAGTGGAGCGGCCCATTGGCCGCAATACAAATGATGCATGGAAAGATAACAGCCAGTCCGTAGGATTGCGCACGCATTCTCCGGCAACGCACAGAAAGTGAGAGTGATGATGACCAGACCTGTTCGCGCACTCATCATCAGTGACGCTTTGTTACTGCGAGAAAGCCTGGTACAGGGCCTGGCTACAGAAGTGCAGATACAGGTTGTCGCAGGCATCAACAGTTCTGGAAGCATTGTAGAAAAAGTCATGAAATGGCAGCCCGATGTCCTGTTGCTTGACGCAAAAATAAAACATATACGGCCGGATGCATTACTGCGACAGCTTCGCTCCCGCCGTTTACCGGTGGTCATGGTCAGTGCTTTGCAGGAAAAGGAAATGGCGGACACATTGGACGCAGTTGAAGCCGGGGCGGTCGATATTGCCGTCAAATCCGGCGCCAACGGCATCAAAAAAGAAAAAGAAATGCTGACAGCCATGAAGAACAAAATCATGATTGCAGCCTGCGCCCGTATTTCAGACCGCCTGGATAAAAGACGGGATGATAGGAAATGCAAGCCGGACGAAGGCAAGGCGATGTTAAAATGCACCGGCAAAGTTATTGCCATAGGCGCTGCCAACGGGGGCATGACGGCGATACACGTTATTCTTGAAGACTTTCCGGCCAACATGCCGGGAATGGTTATTGCCCAGCATATGCCGGCTGGGTTTACCCGCCTGTTTGCGGAACGGCTGAACAAAAGGGTGGCTTTACAGGTGAAAGAAGCGGAGTCCGGCGACCGGATCACAGCCGGCCGGGTGCTGATTGCACCGGGAGGCAAACACATGCGGGTGATCCGGCAAGGAGGGCAACACCGCGTTAGTATATTTACTCCTGCTGTTGCAAATGGCTGTTGTCCTTCCATTGATGTGTTATTTAAAAGCGTGGCGGAGAATTATGGACCTCATGCTGTGGGAGTTATTCTGACCGGCGTGGGAAGAGACGGGGCGGAGGGAATGAAATGGATGCGGGACAAGGGGGCGAATTGCATCGCCCAGGATCAGGCAACTTCACTGGATTTTAGCATGCCCCAAGCCGCGTATGCCGGCGGCGGGGCAAAACGCTTGGTTTCCTTGCCGAATATTTCTGCGGCCATCATCGGTTTTCTTAAGCACAGGGGTCAAACCGGGGGTTGACGCCGGGTGTTGTCCTTTTGGACAGGAAAAAAGCAACGGCAAATCCGGAAGCAAAACACCGCCCCGTGCTCGTTGTGCTGTCCGGGCGGACAGCTGCACGCATGCCTGGCCACGGTGCGCGATGCGCGGCCATCCTCTTTAGGCCAGACCGCCAGTTTAGGCGGGGGGGATGGTGGAAGGAACAGTGAAGAGGCGAGCGCCGAGAAAAAAAGGAGGGACTCCATGAAGGATGAAAAAGGTAAGGGAGACACATTTGCCGAGCGAAGGCGCCATCCCCGGTTGCCGTTGAAAATGCTGGTGCACTATCTTCCCCTGGAGAAAACCTCGGCGGAGATGCGGCAGGAGAGCCAGACGTTGAATATTGGCATTGGCGGTATTGCCATGCGCAGCGACCGGGAACTTGCGGTCAATGAATACATTGTTGTTGATTTGTTCATCCCGCCGGAGAATAAGCGTGATACCATGAACTTCATGGCCGTCTGCCCGGAAGCCGAGTGTCATTCCATTACCGTCCAATCGCGCGTGGCCTGGTGCTCGCCGTTTGTGGAAAAAAAGTATATCATCGGCGTGGAGTTCATCGACATGGCCGCCGCGGATTTGCACTATTTGCAGGCATTTTTGCAGGAGTACAAAATACCCGATCCTATTGCCGGCCCATTGTAATACCCCCGACCATCTCCAGCAATGAATCCGCCCCGCCAGTGAAGCGCACAGACGGAAAAAACAAACGTATTGACAAGTAAAGGTGTGCCAAATAAAATTAGATATCCCTAAAATGGGGGAGTGGCAGCCGGTGAAGCGCATACCCGTGGCTTGGGCGGTTTTTGCTCGGCGGCTGGCCTCCCTGAAGGAGGGATCTGAAATCATTTTTCGTGTTTATTGGATGAAATCCGGGGTGCCCTTGGCTTTGAGATAAGGGTGTTCATACAACACCGAATATCATTGCTGTCCGAATTGCGCATATACGTGCCGGGGATATCTTTTTACCCAGCAGGCAGCGGAAAAGAAAAGTCCACGGCTCAACCCTTTTGCTTAGACGCAGGGCAATTTCCGGCGTCCGTGCACCTGTTCCCGCCCCTGCCGGGTAAAAAGATATCCCCGGCACGTCCGCTGCAGAACGGCGCTGGTTTATAAACAGTTTTCAAGCCTTGTCAAGAGCTAATTTAGACACTTGTGACCGAATATATGAATATTCTGTTTCATTATCCCATAAAAAAAAGAGGTGGTGGAGATGAAATCGGCTTCCGGGTTGAGCGCGAGTCTGGAGGATTACCTGGAAGCAATATATTATGTTTTTCGGGAAAAACAGGGTGTGCGCGCCAAGGATGTGGCGAGACGTTTGCGGGTAAAGGCGGCCTCGGTGACCGGCGCCTTGCGGCTTTTGGCGAACCGGGAAATGATCCGCTACTCGCCTTATGATGTGATCACGCTGACTGCGCGCGGCAAAAACGTGGCTCAGGATATTGCCCGGCGGCACGAGGTCTTGGAAAAATTTTTTATCCAGGTGTTGGACTTGGACAAAAATGAGGCTGATGAAGCGGCATGCAAAATGGAGCATGCCGTCTCCAGCGGTCTTCTACAACGTCTTGTTCTCTATGTGCAGTTTGTTGAACAACAATCATCGGCGCTAAGTAAAAAATTCAAAAAATATTGCACGCGGCGGTAGGATTTGGCAAAATACACAATGAATGCAGTTGTCATGGCGCTGCACCAAAGCCGCCTGAAAGGGAAAAAATGCATTCCACTCTAGAAAAACGTTTCGGAGGTTTGACGCAAGCCGTCGCCCTTTTGTTGCTGTCTTTATGCCTTCCTGTCCGGGGGTTGGCGGCCGAAGAACCAGACAGCCGGAATTTGGAAAAACTGGTCAACCAGTGGGTCCTTTTAAAAAAGGAGATCACACTGGAAAAACAGAATTGGTCGGAGGAGAGGGAATATTTGCGCAATGAGCAAGCCTTGTTGGCCACGGAGAAAAAACGGTTGGAGGAGGAAATCGGGCAGCTGCGGGCTGCCAAGGCTGCCCGCAGCGCTTTGCGGCTGAAACTGCTGGAATCGAAACAGAGCTACCAGCAGGCTTTGGAGGCATGCCTTCCGGCCCTGCGCCAGGCGGAAAAGGCCCTGCAAGCCTGGACCCGACGTTTGCCGCGGACATTGTTTTTACCGGTGGAGAATAATTTTATAAAACTCCCATCAGCATCGGAACAGCCTGTTTCGCAACGATTGCAAAACATTCTGGCTTTGTATGCCCAAATAGACAAATATCAGAACAGCATCAATGTGGGAAAAGAAATGATCGTGCTCCCGGATGGAAACGCTTTGGAATTTGACGTGTTATTCATCGGGCTGGCCCAAGGGTATTGCCTTTCCCAGGACGGACGCCAGGCCGGAATCGGTTGGCCGGATGTTTCTGGGTGGAAATGGGAATGGAGGCCTTCCCTGGCTGCCCGGATACGCAGCGGCCTCATCCTGCATGCCCAGGAGAAGGTCGCGGAATTTATTGCTTTGCCGGTCCGCGTGCAAAAGGAGCACCCATGAAGACGGAAAAAAGGTTTCGCATGGCTGTTTTTGTTTGTCTGGTGATGGCTTGGGGCCTTCCGGCAGGTGCAGCCGAATTGTACACGGCGATGGAAAAAACCCGCCAGGATATCAAGGCGGCCACCCAAGAGTTGAATGCTCTGCGGGAGGAACATTCCCGCGAACGGGTGGAATTTGCCAAGGCGGTTGCCGCGCTGGAGGCCCAAGTGGTTCCTTTGCGGAAACGCCAAGAGGCCCTGCAGGATCTCACCTGGCAAAAGGAAACAGGCTTCCAGCATTTGGAGCAGGATGTCGCCTATTTAAAGGAGGAAACGGTTTTTTGCGCCTCCCTGCTGACCGAATACCGCCGGGAAATGGCTGCGCGCATGAGTATGGCCGAGACACAACACTGGGCAGCACGTTTGCGCGCCTTGGATGAAGGTTTTTCTTCCGGCCGGGCAGAAAAAGTATTGGGCGGCATAGGCGATTTCCTGGCCTTGGTGGAAAAAAAACATCTTGCCAATTATGGCGGCAACATTTTCGCGGCGCAGGCGGTGGATCTCCGGGGAGTCATGCACGAGGGAACGATGGTGCGGCTTGGACCGATTGAATATTTTCTCTCGCAAGACCGGCATACCGCCGGATTGGCGGGATTGAAATTGGGGAGCATGCATACCACCCTGGTCTCCAGGGTGAATCCGGGCGTGGTGAATGCCTTGCTGCAGGGTCAGGAAACAGAAGTCGGGCTGGATCTGACCCTGGGCGAGGCAGTTAAAGTGGAAAGGCAGAAGAAAAGCTGGCTGGCCCATATCCGCAGCGGCGGCATAGTCATGGTGCCCATATTGGGCCTGGGGTTGGTGTGTTTGGTTACGGCCATTTGGAAAGTGATCAGTTTGCGGCGTTTGCAGGGTCAGTCGGATCCTTCCCTGCAGCGGATACTGGTTTTGGTTAATTCCGGCCGTTTGGCGGAGGCCAAAATTGTGGCCCAGCGGCTGGGCGAACCGCAGGGACCGGTTTTACAGGAGGGGATTGAGCATTGTCATGCTGCGCGCGAGGAGCTCGAGGAAATAATGCATGAAAAAATACTTGTTCAGATGCCTTTTTTGGAGAAATATCTGTCATTATTGGCCGTGTCGGCCGCAGCTGCGCCCTTGCTTGGCTTGCTGGGTACAGTCACCGGCATGGTGCATACCTTCGACCTGGTGGCTGTATTTGGAACCGGCAAAGTGAATATTTTATCCAGCGGTATCAGCGAGGCTTTGGTGACGACGGAATATGGACTGATCGTGGCCATTCCCACGCTTTTAACCCACGCCTACCTGTCAAGAAAAGTCAAACGGATTATACATACCTTGGAGCAGACCACAGTGGCTTTTATAAACGGTCTGCAGCGGAGAAAGAAAAAAAAGACCGGCTAAAATGTTGCTTTGCGGACAGACGGGGATGAAAAATGCATGCAGTCCTGAAAAGTTTTGAGTACTGGATACAGGGGGGATGGTTGTTGCTGCCACTGGCCTTGGTCTGTGCGGGTATTTGGTATTACCTGTTAAAGACCAAGTTTCGGCTGGAGACGCTTGCACCCCCTTCGGTGCAATGGGAGGAAAAACTGCACAGCCAGTTGGCGCAGCAGGCGGCTTTTCATCATATCCAGGAGCATTTGCGCACCGTCTCCTGCACCTATAGCCGCATGGTGGAATATGTCATTGAGAAAATAAGACTGGACGTGAATGTCTACCATATTTTCCGGGAAGTGCGGCAACGCAGCTTTGCCCCTTGTGAACGGGATATCATGGTATTAAGCGCCTTGGTGACTTCCGCCCCCCTGTTGGGGCTGCTGGGTACGGTTCTGGGAATGATTGACACTTTCCAAGCCATAGCGCTCAGGAGCCGCGAGACCACCGAACTCATGGCCACGGGCATCAGCCAGGGATTGATCACCACCCAGTTTGGACTGATCATAGCCATTCCCGGCATCTTTGGGATCATCATTCTCCGTAAAAAATTACAGCAACTGGACCTGCACTTGTCTGGTCTGCAGTATCATTTTGTCTTGCGGCGACGCGGGAGCAGCCAATGAAACGCGAACGCTATCAGGCTTCTATTGAGACGGCGGATATCAATATTTCGCCCCTGATTGACATGATGTTCCTGCTATTGATCTTTTTCATTGTGACCACCGCCTTTGTCCAGGAAGTGGGCATTGACGTCCAAAAACCGAAAGCCGCCAGTTCCCAGATGCTGGAAAAACAAAGCATGATGCTGGGCATCACCTCCAAAGGACAGGTGGTATATGGCGGCAAAGAGATTGCTTTGGGCAATCTGCGGGGAATGGTTGCACGGCAGCTGAGGGAACAGGAAAGACCGGTTATTGTGATCGCCGATGAAACCTGTCCGAGCGGGATTTTGGTCAACGTGATAGACGAGTGCAAGCTGGCCGGGGCAAAACAGGTCAGCATCGCCACGGAGGTCAAATGACGCGATTTTTTTACCACGTGGACACCGGGCCGTCATGGAGTTACCGCATTGTGGGTGCAAGCATCGTTATTACCTTGGCGGTTTTCATGATTCTTCCCCTGCTGGAGATCATGCGGAAACCGGTTGCACTCTGGAAATTACGGGAGGTTGATATTCTGGAAGTGCGCAAACCTCCGCCGCGCCTGCCTCCGCCGGTGAGGGATAACAATACACTTCCCAAACCCAGACTGACGGATGTCCGGCGGACGCTGGATCCCCTGCAGATTCAGGCCGCACTGGAGCTTGATCCGGGGTTTGCCGATTTCGGCCTTTATTTCAACCTGCGGCAGGATCTGGGTAAAGAGGCTTTGGTTTTTGAAATAACAGAAGTGGATGTCCCCCCCAAACCACTGTCACAGATCATGCCGCTTTATCCATTGCAGGCGAAGCTCAAGGGCATCGAGGGCAAGGTCATATGCGAAGTGGTGGTGCAGGCGGACGGCAGCGTGGACGCGATTAAGGTGGTTTCTTCAACACCAGGAAACCTGTTTGCGGCTGCGGCGGTCAATGCCGTGGCCAAATGGCGGTTTCAACCCGGTACCCGGGCAGGGCAACCAGTGGCAACGCGGGTTATTGTTCCGCTGGTATTTGCGCTAACACACTATTAAAAATCCCCTCTCTTAAAGCTCTTAAAGCGCGGGGATTTTTGATCTGAGTTGTAGAAAGGCATTATCCTATGCCGCATCTCCGCTTGTGGCGGAGATGTCCCCGGCGTAATTGTCCGGCGAATGCCGAATGCCGGGGAATTCGCGGTTGCATATTCATAAGGAGGAACAATGCGGCGGCAGAAAACAGCCTGGCTGCTCTTGGCGGTATGGATATATTTTTTAGGGCCCGTTGCTGCTGCGGCCGTGGAGGAGCACGAGGCAATATCCACCATGCGGCGTGAGCCCGCCGTCAGCCGGCAGGAAGCGGAAACACTCGCGGAAGTGGCCAGATTGAGCGAGGAGAGCCTGGAGCAAGCCTTGGAATACCTGATACCCAGAATGAAAGCCGATTACAGCCCGGCCCTGGATTTTGCGCTGGGAAATATTTATTTTCAAATGGACCAGGGTATACAGGCTGAAAAGGCGTACCGCCAGGCTCTGCGAAAAATGCCTGCGTTTGACCGCGCCCGGGGCAATCTGGCAAGACTTTATTTGCAGCAAAATCAGAGGGCAGAGGCAGTACAGGAATTGCGCAGTGTACTTTTAGAAGGAAGCAGGGATCCCTCGCTGCTCATGCTGACCGGCTATGCCTATTTGTTGCTCAACCAACCGATTCCGGCTGAATCAGCCTACCGGCAGGCCTTGCTGATCAATCCTGAAGATCAAAATGCCTATCTGGGACTTGCCAAGGCCCTGTTGGAACAGGAACGTTTTGCCGAAGGGGGCAGGATTTTGGAAGACGTGCTTGTCCGTCATCCCGACCGCGGCGAATTGTGGTCGCTGTTGGCGAATGCGCGGTTGTCCATGGATAAAACACAGGAAGCCATCGTGGCCTTGGAAACCGCCCGGCGTTTGCGCGTCGCCTCGGCAGAAGCGCTTTTGACCCTGGGCGATTTGTATTTAAACCAGGGGGAATATCAGGAAGCATTGGCGCTCTACGAAAAGGTTTTTGACCAGGAGCGGCCTTCCATTCCCCGCCTGATGCGGGCGATTGAAGGATTTTTATTGTCCGGCATCTCCCGGCCGGCCCAACGATTGCTGGCCAAAGCCCGGTCACTGGAAGAAAACAAACTGCTCTCCCGTGCGGAAACCATACATCTGCGTTGGCTGGAAGCCCGGCAGGCACAGCTCAGCGGTGACTTGCAAGGCGCATTGCGCGCCTACCGCCTGCTTTTACATGAAAACCCCCTGGAGGGAAAGACCCTGCTGGCCTTGGGCGAAATATACCAGCGGCTCGGCGAAACGGAGCAGGCGGCGATTTTTTACGAGCGGGCGGCGCGCTTGCCCGAGGTGAAAGTGGAGGCCTTGATCCGTCACGCGCAACTGGAGGTCGAACGCGAACATTATCGAAAAGCGATTGCGCTATTGGATACGGCCCAGATGATCCGTCCGCGTGAGAATGTGGCGCGTTATTTACAGCAATTGCGCCATTTGGAGCGGTGAAAAAAAGATGCGCCGGATGATACGGGCAAAAAAAATCAGGATGACGGCAGGAAGCAAAACCGATGAATGCCAGCAGTGCGTATTGTAATCTCATCGCCATCATTGGTCCGACAGCGTCCGGTAAAACGCTTTTGGCCAGCAGCATTGCTGCCCGGTTGGGCGGCGAGATCATTTCCGCGGATTCGAGGCAGGTATACAGGGGCCTCAATATTGGCTCGGGCAAAGACCTGGAGGCGTACCGCCTCCAGGGCCGGAACATCCCCTGTCACTTAATAGACATAGCAGATGTAAACCAGGAATTTTCAGTTTTTCATTTTCAACAGGCTTTTTACCGGGTTTTTCAGGATTGCCGGGCCAGGAATGTTTGGCCGCTGCTGGTGGGAGGCACGGGTTTGTATTTGGAATCGGTGCTGCTGGAATACAAGCTGGCGCCGGTTCCGGAAAGTCCGTTGTTGAGGGCAAAACTGCAAACCTGGACGCGGGAGGAGTTGATACACCGGTTGCAATGCTCCGGTAAAAAGATGCACAACATCACGGATCTGACCAGCAGGGAAAGATTGCTGCGGGCCATAGAAATCGCGGAACATGAAAAGCATGCCCCGGGCGCAGACACTATGCCGTTGAACCCTTTGATCATCGGCCTGCGCTGGGACCGCGGCTTGCTGCAAAAAAGAATCGGCGATCGGCTTGAGGAACGTCTGCAAAAAGGACTGATTGAGGAAGTCGCGCAATTGCAGGCCGGAGGTGTTTCCTGGGAAAGACTCCGCGCCCTCGGCTTGGAATACCGCTGCGTGGCCGACTACTTGCAGGGGAGGATTCATTCCCGCAATGATTTGTTTCAAAAATTGAAGTCCGCAATTTGCCATTATGCCAAACGGCAGGACACCTGGTTTCGGCGCATGGAGCGCAGGGGATTGGGCATCCACTGGATACGGGGGGCGGATGGCCAGGAGGCTTGGCATATCATTGCTGCCGCCCTGGAAAAAGGATTGCAGTGATCAGCGTCAACAAGCCACATGCCGTCGGCTTCGCCTGTGGACCGGGGATAACAGTCGTGGGTGGAAAGCTTGTCAGATACAGCGGCCTTCCCGCAGCAAGGCAGAGATGTCGTCTGCCGGCACGGCGGCGGAAAAATAAAAACCTTGAAAGGCATCACAACCCAAATCCTTGAGAAAAAGATATTGTTCCTTGTTTTCAATGCCTTCGGCTACAATATGCAGATTTAAATGATGTGCGATCGAACACAGGGTGGTGACCAGCGCGGCGTCGTCCGGATTGTTTTGACTGTCGCGGATGAAGGAACGGTCGATTTTGATGGTGCTGATGGGAAAGCGCCTAAGATACTTCAGGGAAGAATACCCCGTGCCAAAGTCGTCGATAGAGATCATGATGCCCTTCTTTTTCAGCCACTGCAGCGTCATTTGGATGACATTCAGATCTTTCAACAAAAGACTTTCCGTGATCTCCAGCTCGAGGAGAAAAGGATCCAAACCGGTTTGCTGGCAGATGGCAAGCACTTTTTCCACCAGTTCCGGTTCCTGAAACTGACGCACGGACATGTTGACCGCCATTTTCAAGGGGGACAGTCCCATTTTTTGCCAGGATACGGCCTGCGCACAGGCTTCCTGCAACACCCATTCGCCGATGGGAACGATCAGGCCGGTTTCCTCCGCCAAGGGGATGAAGCGGTCGGGCATGATGAACCCCATTTCCGGATCCTCCCAACGGAGTAAAGCCTCGACGCCGATTATTTTGCCTGTTTGAAAACTGACCTGCGGTTGATAATACAAACGCAAATGCTTTTGATCCAAGGCTTTGCGCAAAGACATTTCAATGGTGAAATCACTGGTGGTTTCGCTGCCTAGGGTGTTGGTGAAAAATTTGTAATGGTTGCGTCCGGAGTTTTTTGCTTCGTACAGGGCTGAGTCGGCATGTTTCAGCAGGGAATGAACGTCCTCGCCGTCTTCGGGGAATAGACTGACACCCATGCTGACATTGATGTGCAGGATGTGGTTGTTGGAGGAAAAAGGCTCGCGGAATACTTCCTTGATGAGTTGCAGTTTGGCCACGACTTCGTGGAAATGACGGATGTAAGGCAGCAGCAAAATGAATTCATCGCCGCCCATGCGCGCCACCGTGTCATTGGGGGCCAAATGCGTGCGCAAACGCTTGGCGACGTGTTGAATGAATTGGTCGCCAACCGTGTGTCCAAGCGTATCATTGATGACTTTGAAACGGTCCAAGTCCAGGAGGACGACCGCCAGTTTTTGGCCGGAGGCGCACGATTCTTTCAAGGCGGATTCCAATTCGCCGCTGAAGAAAATGCGGTTGGGCAGGTCGGTGAGAAGGTCATAAAAAGCCATGTGGGAGATGAGCTCCTTGGATTGCACCTGCAGGGTTATGTCCTGGAAAAAGCCGATGAGATAATGCGTCTCTTGGCCCACTTCCACCAAAACAATGTTGCTTCTTTCCCAGTAATGATCCTGGTTGATTTTTTGGGAACGGTATTTTTTATGGGAGGGTTTATTGGCGCGAAAAGCTTCTTGCAGATGGTGAAAACAGAACGCGTCCGGGTATTGGCTGACCAGCGAGGAGATATCTTTTCCGATCAGATCAGGAGCGGGAAATTTGGTAAGCGTGGAAAAGGCCTTGTTGGCGTAAATAATGTGCCCCTGCGCGGAAAGCAAGATAACAGCAAGTGGTATTTCAGCCAAAACCCGCAGACAAAGGGCCAGCTGATCCTTGTCTGATCCCATCGTGGCAACGGTTGCCATGCCGCCGGATATCATGTCTGGCGTTGTTTCTGGCAGGGCGGTTGTTGCCGGCAGCTTATGCGCATAAGAAGGCAAGGAGGTTCTTTTGCACGATTTTGCCTTATGCGGCCTGGGATGTCTGGCCATGGTTGCTCCTTTGGTATTTTTGGTGCGCACTATCCTTTTACCTCCCAGATTATCGGAATAGTGGACAGCAGTCTTGATCCGGGAAAAACGGCAATTTCAATATGCCAAGGCCATCCCGGGCTTTAAGCCCGGGGGTAACGCTTAATGCAAACGGAATATCATGAAAAGCCGCGGATCACGACCAGGGTATTCAGTGGCAGGTATTTATGCGAATTCGATTGATAAAAATATAAAATTGCGTATTATTAAAAAACGCCGTGTTTTCCTCCCTGCGGGAAACAAGGGCGAGGATTACACTCAATACCTTGCACGTTAGGTGCGGGGATGATTTTAGCCATACACCCTGAGCTGGAGGGACAACCCCAAAGGGGGCCATGTGCAGCATGAAAAAAGAAACGGATAAAAGCGATAAAAAAACAGAATCCGAACCGATGAAGTCTGAAGGGGGCAAATCCCTGAAAAAGTCCTCGGCCAAAGGAGAAAAAAACGCGCCAGCCAAAAAAACCGGATCACCCCACCTGGAAGGAGAAAAGAAAGGGGATAATGCTTCGGAGAGTACGGCAGCACCTGAAAAAAAACCGTCGGCCGGGGGAAGAAAAATCCAGTTTGCGTTGTTTCGCAGGGAAGAGGAAAAAAACCAGACTGCCGCTTTTCATGATGATTTTCATTCGCTGAACGCGGACCCTGCCGCCCAGGATGCGAAGGATTTGGATAACGCGCCGGAAACGCCTATCAACCAGGAACTTTCCAGCACCGATACTATTTTCAGCCGGGCAGACGATATGGCCGGACAAAATCACGATTCATTTGCCGAGGCCGATGCGGCCGCCCGAAAGGTTGATTCTGCTGATGCCAGTATCCCGGCGTCTGTAGAGCAGGAAGGATCACAGCGGCCGGAAAAGGTGATTGTGCAAGAAAGCCGGCCGATGGCAGAATCACCGGCCATATCCCCGCAGATACCAGTGACTTCCGGACAAACGGAAGCGGCGGCTGAATCGGGTATGGCGCCGAAATCAATGCCGTCCCCCGTGCCGGTGACGGAGAGTGCGGAAAGGACCTCCATGCCAGCGAACGATATTGATGACACTGCTGCCGACGGTCGGCAGCATGACGATCCGGGGGATGTCGCAGACGCATCCCTGCCGGCTGACGCATCGCCGGCCGGCAAGACCCTGCCGCCGCAACCGGCACAGGATCCTCTCCGCCAAACAGTTGCCGGCATCTCTTCGCTTGAAAGTCATCCTGTGCGCAAGGCTGATACCGCGCCGCCGACAAAGTCTGCGGATAAAAATCCGGCCGGGCAACCAGTCGACCAAACGGCAAAGCAGGCAAGACCTGGCTGGATGAAGGGATTGGTGCTTGTGCTTGCAGGATTAGCCGGCATGCTGGGGGGTGGAGTGGGATACCATTATCTGTCCAATGTGGACGAATACCGGCGGCAAATGATGAACCTGCAAAACACGGTGAAAAAATTATCGTCGGAGAAAAAACAATTGGGATTGCAGCTGGAGGAAAGCACGCTGAAGTTGAATAGTCTGCAGCTCGGTTTGCATCAAATGAATAAGGTTTTTGATTCGACCGCAGAACCCCCCGGAAAACCGCAATATGAACGCATCGGCGACGGCGTGCTGGTGTATTGGCTGGATGGCGTTTTCTGGCGCCGCTACTATTTGTACCAGGCCAGCGGCAAAAAGGGGGCGTTTCATAAAGTGAACAAACGGGCGATCAGGAAAAATTTTATTTACCTCAAAGAACTTAAACCCGGCCTTTGGCGGTATACGGTTACAGCCCTCGACCGTGAAGGCAAGGAGACAATACAAAGTGAAGAACTGGCGATGAACATCCGCCCGTAAAAAGCATACCCCGCGTTTAAAAAACCTCGTGTTTTGACAAATAGCGCCATTTCCCCAACGGCAGGCCGCCTAAATGCACGCGGCCAATACGCGTGCGTTTTAATTTGGTCACCTGCAAACCGACCAGCTGGCACATGCGGCGGATCTGCCGCTTGCGGCCTTCGCGCAATATCATTTTCAGCATATTGCCGTCAAACGGACTGACGACAGCCGGGAGGAGGATTTTGCCGTCAAGCGCAAGTCCGTGCCGCAGCAGCTGCAACCGGGAAACGGTAACAGTTCCTTGAATCCACACCAGATACTCTTTTTCTATCCTGGAACCGCTGTGTATTAGCTGTCGTGCAATCTGGCCGTTTTGCGTGAGCACCAACAAGCCTTGGGAGTCGATGTCCAATCTGCCGGCCGGGGCCAAACCGCGGCAATGGGAGGGGTGGAAACGGCGGGCGGCATGTTCGGGCGCGTACTGGTTTTCAAAGGTGATCAGCTGCACGGCGGCGGGGTAGCCTTTTTCCGCTTGTGCGGAGACGTATCCAACCGGCTTGTTGATCAGAATAGTGACACTGCCTTGGATCTGTGTTCGTGCTTCCGGAGCCAGGGAGATCTTCTGCTGGGGGTGGATCTTGGTGCCCAGCACGGTGACCTTTTCACCGTCCACAGCAACCCAACCGCGGCGGATGAATTCATCCGCTTCCCGCCGCGAGCAGAGCCCCCGGGCAGCCATGATTTTAGATAGCCGCTCCATGGGCGGGCCGTTGGTCGTCATCGGATTTTATCCCTCTTGGTGGTCAAGATGTATTCAGCCGTCATGCCCGGTTTCCGGCTGCTCCAGGTGCTGCAAACACCGTCCTTGCGCCAGCAGGCTGGTGAAGTCATCGGCCGGGAGGGGAGCGGAGAAAAAGAATCCCTGAAAGTTGTCGCAACCCAGGTTGCGGAGAAAAGCCAGCTGCTCCGCCTCCTCCACCCCTTCGGCGGTAATATACATCTTTAAATTGCGTGCGATGGAAGCGATGGTGGTGACTATGGCTGCATCGTCGGTGTCGCGCAGGCAGTCCTGGATGAAAGACCTGTCGATTTTGATCGTATGGATGGGAAAACGTTTCAGATAGGTAAGGGAAGAATAGCCGGTGCCAAAATCATCAAGGGCAACCGTGATGCCTTTCTTGCTCAACCAGTGCAATATCATTCTGGTGATATGGACATTCTTCAAAAAGACGCTTTCGGTGATTTCTATTTGTAGAAAACTCGGATCCAAACCGGCATCGCGGCATATTCCCAAAATGGTCTCCACCAGTTCGGGTTCCTGGAATTGACGCGCTGAAAGATTGACGGACATGCGCAAGGCGGAAAAACCCATGTGGTGCCAATGCACAATTTGCCGGCAAGCCGTTTGCATGATCCAATGTCCCAGAGGGACGATAAAACCGGTTTCCTCGGTAAGCGGGATGAAATGGTCGGGTGACAGCAGGCCGAGTTTGGGATGTTGCCAGCGCACCAAAGCTTCCATGCCCAGCACCTGCCCAGATTGAATATGTACCAAGGGTTGATAGAAAAGCCTGAATTCATTGCCGGCCAGGGCGCGATGCAGGGCGTTTTCCAGGGAAAACTGCTCTTTGACCCCTTTATAGAGCTTGGCGGTGTAAAACCTATATGTGTTGCGGCCCGAATCCTTGGCTTCCTGCAGCGCGGTATCCGCGTTTCGCAGGAGAACCAACGGGTCATGGCCGTCATCCGGATAAAGACAGATGCCCATACTGATATTCATGTGCAAATCCCGGTCGGCAACAGAGAAAGGCTGAGCAAAGGATTCCCTGAGCATATTGACCTTCTGGGATATCTGGCGGAAATCCTGGATGTTCGGCAAGAGCAGGAGGAATTCATCACTTCCCATTCTGGCGACAATATCCTCTGGTCCGACCTCTCCCTGCAGATGACGGCCGACCAATTGGATGAGTCTGTCGCCGGCCGTGTGGCCCAGGGTATGGTTTATCGTCTTGAAGCGGTCAAGGCCCAGGAGGATTATACCTACCATGGTCTTATTCTGGTCGGCCTGGGTCAGAATCGGCAGCAGACGCTGGATGAACAAATAGCGGGTGGGAAGATCGGTCAGCGCATCAAAATGGTCGTAGAGCCGCAGCCAGGTCGGCGGTGATTTGAAAAGGGTGTTGTCCCCCAGGAAAAGCAGGTAATGGAACGGCGGGATTTTTTGGCCGGCGACAGGGATGACCAGCGCACTTTCCCAGATGGTTGAGTTTGTCTTATGATGGGTTTTTATGTGTACAGGTTCCATGCGGCCGGCATCAAGAGCTTGCCGTATTTGCAGGCAAAAATGGGCATCCATGCCCGTCTGTTGCAATTCTGTTGGACCGTGGCCGGGTGCAACATCTGCAAGCGCAGGGAGTAACAAGCGCGCCCGCTTGTTTACATGCCGGATGCTGCCAAAACGGTCGGTGATGATGATGGCAACAGGATTATCATCGAGGACGGCGGTAAGAAGCGCCAGCCGGGTGCTTCGGGACACGTCTGGCAGCAATGCCGGCGGACATTGTTGTTTGGCAGGGGTCGAAGAGGAATGCGACGGCTGCCGCCGGGCAGGGGAAGACTTCCGGCGGGAGGAACAATGCTTAGCAGCAGCTGCTGCTTTGGGGGAACGGCTGTGGTTATATTTTTTACGGCTTTGCCGGGTTTTGGATACAGAATAGTTTTTCATGCAAATTCCTGTCCGGACAAAATGCAACCCATGGTGAACAAACCAAGGATTG
>JAFGIQ010000017.1 GCA_016929575.1 candidate division FCPU426 bacterium | reverse complement strand
CTTCACCGTGGCCTGCATCTTATTGATGGTTTCCTGATACTCACGCGCGGGTTTGGAATCGGCCACAATACCGGCCGCGGCCTGCAGATGGTATTTGCCTCCGGTATAGAGGATGGTGCGGATGGTAATGCCGGTATCCATGTTTCCGGAATAATCAAAGTATCCCACCGCGCCGGCATAGGGGCCGCGGCGGCATTTTTCCAATTCTTCAATGATTTCCATGGAACGAATTTTAGGCGCGCCGGTGACAGTCCCCGCCGGAAAAGCCGCTTGTAAAACATCAAAGGCGTCGTATCCGGGGGATATTTTTCCTTCAACGTGCGAAACAATATGCATGACATGCGAGTAGCGCTCGATGACCATCAATTCCGGCACCCGCACCGTGCCAGCGCGCGAAACCCGGCCTAAATCATTGCGGCCCAAATCCACCAGCATGATATGCTCTGCCCGCTCCTTGGGATCCGCCAGCAGCCTCTCTTCCAAAACCCTGTCCTCCAAAGCGCTGTGCCCGCGCCTCATGGTTCCGGCAATCGGCCGGGTGGAGAGCCGGGGGCCGTCTTTCCGTACCAGCAGTTCGGGCGACGAGCCTATCAAATGACACTCCGGAAAGCGGAGATAAAACATATACGGCGAGGGATTAATGGCCCGCAGGGCGCGGTAGACATCAAAGGGGTCCGCCGGCGAAATGGTTGTCAGCCGCTGGGAGACCTGCACCTGAATGATGTCGCCCGCCCGGATGTATTCCTTGGCACGGCGGACGTTGTCCATGAAATTTTTCCGGGTGACGTTGGATTGGAATGTGAGCGGCTGGTCTTGCACCTTGCGGGAGGCCGCGGGGAGCGGGCGTTGAAGTTGCTGCGCCAGTCGGCGGATGGCATGCACGGCCCGCTCATACGCCTGTTTTGGTTTTCCGGTGACATGGGCGTTGCTTACGATTTTAATGACGTGTTTTACGTGATCGAACACCAGCAGGTTTTCGGTAAAAAAGAACATCGCCTCCGGCAGCCCCAAGTCATCCGGATTGAGGTGGGGCAGCTTTTCAAAATAGCGGACCATATCATAGGATATATACCCAACCAAGCCGCCGTGGAACGGCGGGAGCTCCGGCAAACTCACCGGCCGGTAACGCCGCATCAGGTTCCGCAGTTCCCCCATGGGATTTCCGCCGTGGGAAGACAGGCGTGTCTTTTCTTCCTGCCTGTGCTCCATGACACCACCGCGCACGGTCACGCGCTCCGTGGGACTTGCCCCCAGAAATGAATAGCGCCCCAGGCGTTCCCCCCCTTCCACGCTTTCAAACAGAAAAGCACTCTGGGCTTTATCCGCAATTTTTAAAAAAGCCGATACGGGCGTTTCCACATCCGCAGGCAACTCCATATACACTGGGACGAGATTCCCCTGCTGGCATTTCTGCTTAAACTCCTTTAAAGACGGCACAAACATATAGGCATACTCCCTTGTGCATGGATCTGTTTACCGACGGCCACGCACCTTATCGTTTCTTGGGACAGAGCGGTTATTTTTGCTGAGGATCAAATATTTTATCGCCTTCCTCGCGCAGACTGCCGTCTGCGCCGACCAGGCGGTAAAAACAAGATCGAAATCCGGCATGGCAGGCGGCCCCGACTTGCTCCACTTTCAGCAAAACAGCATCCTGATCGCAATCCACGCGCATTTCCTTGACATATTGCACGTGGCCGGACGTTTCTCCTTTTTTCCACAGGGTGTTCCGTGAACGGCTGAAATAGTGGGCAATCCCCGTTGCCAAGGTCAAGCGCATGGCCTCTTCGTTCATGAAGGCCTGCATCAACACTTCGTGGTTTTTGCTGTCCTGGACAATGGCTACCAATAATCCGTCTTTATTGAATTTCATTCCCGGGGGAAGGGACATCCGGCGGTTCCTCCTTCATTGTAATAAACACCCGCGGTCAAAGGAGCAAGCAGGGCAATACCTATACCGAAATATTTATACCACAAGCCAAAGAGCAGCGGTGTTTTTTATTTAAATCGGGCGGACGGGCACTCCGCGTTTGGCCAAAAACCGTTTTGTCTGGGCAATGGAGTACTTTCCATAGTGAAAAATACTGGCTGCTAAAACCGCATCGGCCCAGCCTTGGTCCAGAACATCTGCCAGGTGCTTGAGTTGGCCGGCGCCTCCGCTGGCGATCACCGGCACCGATACGGCTTTCGACACCGTGCGGGTCAATTCAATATCATACCCGTTCTGCGTACCGTCACAATCCATGGAGGTCAGCAGTATCTCGCCCGCCCCCAAGGCCACCCCTTGTTTGGCCCACTTTACCACATCCAGCCCGGTTGGAGTGCGCCCGCCGTGGATGTACACTTCCCAGCCCAAAGGCCTTTTATTCCGGCGCCTGGCATCAATCGCCAGGACGATGGTGCTGCATCCGAAGACTTCCGAAGCGCCGCGAATCAAATCCGGTTTCTGGACCGCAGTGGTGTTGATGGAAACCTTGTCGGCTCCGGCGCGCAGCAAATTGCGAATATCCTGAATGGTGCGAATGCCGCCGCCGACCGTCAGCGGCATAAAAACCTGGTCCGCACAACGCTCCACGACTTTAATCATGGTGCGGCGGCTTTCCCAGCTTGCCGTGATGTCCAAAAAGACAAGCTCATCCGCTCCGGCCCGGTCGTAGACCTTGGCTTGTTCCACCGGATCTCCCGCATCCCGCAGGTGTACAAAATTGACGCCCTTGACAACGCGGCCGTCCTTCACATCCAGACAAGGTATTATTCTTTTGGCCAGCATTGTCCGCCCTCAACCGGCCGCCGCGATGGCCTGTTTGAGGTCAACCGCGCCGGTGTAAATGGCTTTGCCAATGATGCATCCGCTCACCCCGTATTTCTCCAAATTCTTCAGGTGCTTGATGTCTTTGAGACTTGAAATCCCGCCCGAAGCGATGATGGGAATGTCCAGCGCACACGCCAAGGCTTTGATGCTTTGGAAATTGGGGCCGGAGAGAAGACCGTCCCGTTTGACATCCGTAAAAATGACCGTCTTCACCCCTGCTTTTTCCAACTCGCGTGCAAATTCTATTGTGGGCTTGTCGGTGGTGTCTTTCCAGCCGCGAACGGTGACCTTTCCGTCCCGGGTATCCACCCCGCCGACGATGCGCGCACTCCCGAATTTTTTTATCGCCTTGCTGAGAAAATCCATTGACAAGGCATTGGTGCCTAAAATCACACGGCGTATGCCATTTTCCAGCAATTCTTTGATCAAATCCAAATTTCTCACTCCGCCGCCAAACTGGATCGGTATCTTAACCGCCTTGGCTATCTGATAAACATATTTCAGATTTTTCGGCACGCCCGTCAAGGCGCCGTCCAAATCCACCACATGCAGATATTTGGCCCCCTTCAGCTGCCACAGCTTGGCCATTGACCCGGGTTCCTTGGAATACACGGTTTCATCCCGCACCTCACCCCGTACTAACCGCACACACCGTCCCTTGCGCAGATCAATGGCTGGATATACGAGCATAGTCTCTCTCCTTACGTGCCAAAAGGCGGGCAAGATTATGGTAAATCTTCAAACCGCAGGTTTGGCTTTTTTCCGGATGAAACTGCAGGGCGCAGATGTTTTTACTTCCCACCGCAGCCGCCACTTCGATGCCGTAGGCCGTGGTCGCCAATAAAATTTTCGGATCCTTGGGTTCGCAATAAAAGGAATGCACAAAATACATATAGGTGCCATCCACAAGGCCCTGCATCAGCGGGTGACGCCCTTTCAGGGACAAGCTGTTCCAACCCATATGGGGTATCTTCAGGTGCTTGGGGAAAGGCCTGACCCGTCCCGGAAAAACACCCAATCCCCTATGTTTTCCGAATTCCTCTGAGGTCTCAAATAAAAGCTGCATGCCCAGACATATGCCTAGAAAAGGTTTCCCGGAAAAAGCCGCTTCTTTCAGCACGCCGACCAGGTGCTGCCGTTGCAGATGCCGCATGGCATGCCCAAATGCGCCCACACCTGGCAGGATGACCGCCTTGGCCCTGCGGATTTCTTTGGCGCGGGAGACAAACGTGGATTTTAATCCGGCTACGGTACAGGCTTTTTGCACTGAATGCAAATTGCCCATGTGATAATCAACGATGGCTACCATCTGCATTGTTTCCGTTCTGCACGGGCGCTGATTGCCGCTGCGCCCGTGCATGTATCCCTGGCCCCTCCGCAGAAGGTCCCGGGCTGGCGTTACAACCGCATGCTGCGCCTGCTTCTCCCCCGGCTTGGTGCCTGCTTTTATTCCGCGGGCTCCGTTACAATATTCCCTTGGTGCTGGGAATGCCGCGCACCCTGCGATCCCGCGTGCAAGCCTGCCGCAGGGCGCGCCCCAAAGCCTTAAAAGCCGCCTCCACCAAGTGGTGGGAATTGCCGCCGTTTTGTTGCACAATATGCAACGTTATCCCCGCGGAATTCACCAAGGCGCGCAAAAACTCCAACAGCAGCTCGGTATCGAATTCACCCAGCCGTTTTTGACGCAGTTTCAGATTCGAATACAAAAAAGGCCGGCCGGAAAGATCCAGCGCCACCTGCACCAACGATTCATCCATAGGAATGATCGCCCAGCCGTATCTGGCAATGCCCCGTTTGTCCGCCACGGCTTTTTTCAGCGCTTGGCCAAGGGCAAGACCGATGTCCTCCACCAGATGATGCTGGTCTACCTCCACATCACCGCGTGCAAATAGATTCAAATCCACCAAACCATGGCCGGCCATCAGCTCCAACATATGCTCAAAAAAAGGCAGTCCGGTGGACAAGTCGGTCTTGCCGTTGCCGTCCACATTCAGGGACAAGCGGATCTGTGTTTCCTTTGTTCTTCTCTGCAGGGATGCTTTCCGCATCTTTGCGGCCATGGGGTTCACCTCGCCTGTGTTAAAATCGCCGACGCAAACTGCTTGATCAATTCGGTATTCTCCTCCGGTGTGCCGACCGTGACGCGCAGGCAGTCGGACAAGCCTTCCGCAGTTGAAAAAGCACGGACGGCGATACTGTTTTGAAACAGGATCGTTTTAATCCGTTCGGCCCCTGCCACGCGGAGAAGTATAAAATTGGATTCACTGGGATACACGGTAACACCTTCCAGCGCGGACAGTTCCCGCCCCAGACGTTCTCTTTCCTTTTTTACCAAGCGCGCCTGGGCCTGCCAGAATTCCGGCTGGCGCAGCGCCGCCAAAGCCAATTGCTGGGCAAAAAGATCCAGGTTATACGGCAGACGGACGCGGTTTACAGTTTCCACCACCAAAGGATGGGCCAACAAATATCCGATACGGATTCCTGCCGCCGACATGGCCTTGGAATACGTGCATAATACCGCCAGGTTTGGAAATTCAGACAGCCGCTGCACCCATGAATGCTCCGCAAACAAGCGATAGGCTTCATCCACCACCACCAGCCGGTCTGTGCCCCTGAGAATGGCTTCGATATGCCCGGCGGCAAAGCTGTTCCCGGTCGGATTGTTTGGACTGGCAATAAAAAGTATCCGGCTGTTCTCCGACTGGATTTCACGCAAAATAACCGGCACATCCAAAGACCAGTCGGAGAGCAGCCGGACTCCCACGGGCGTCCCCCCCAAAGCAATGGTCAGCAAACGATACATGCAAAACGTCGGCGTTGGAAAAACGGTCCTGGTGCCGGCCCCGCCGAAGCAGATTAATAGGTCGCGAATAATTTCATCCGAACCGTTGCCCACCGCCACCTGATCAGGCTGCACGCCTTCATAGGCTGCCAGGGCTTGCCGCAGCTCCACACAGCCGGGATCCGGGTATCGGTTCCAGGCTTGCCGGCAGAACGTTTTCCACATGTTTTCTTTCAGTGCTGCAGGCATGTCGTATGGGCTCTCATTGGCATCCAGGCGGATGCGGGGCCCGCTGGGCTCGGGCTGGTAAGGCGCCAGTCCGCGGACTTCCGGACGTATCCACTCCCTGAGCTTTTCCAACCGCTCATTCATTTTTCAGACTCCTTCTGAGGCATCGGTCAGTACAACTCCTGCATCTCCCAAACACACGGTTTCCGGGGAAATGCACACTGCCGGCGGCAGGCATTGCTTTATTTTCGGGAGATGCGTTGTTGTATCGAGTTGGCGTGTGCAAGCAATCCTTCAGTGGCAGCCACGGTGACGGCTGCCGGGCCTTCACGCCGGATGCCGGACGCTGTATACTCCACGATGCTGGTATAGCGCTCAAAATCCCGAACAGACAAGGGAGACGCCCATCGTGCCGTCCCGTGTGTAGGGAGCACATGGTTTGGGCCAGCCGTATAGTCACCCATGGCCTGGGCTGTCCAAGTGCCGATAAAAACCGCCCCTGCGCAACTGACCTTTTCCAGCCAGCGGTGCGGATCTTTCAGCTGCAAGGAGAGGTGTTCCGGAGCATACGCATCCGCCATTGCCATCGCCGCCCGGAGATCTCTGACTTTAAACAGCACCATTGCCTTTTGGGCTGCAGACAATTCGGGGTGTTTCCTGACAATATCCCTGCCGGCACGCGCCACCTGTGCCAGGAAATGTGCCGAGGGCGAAAGCAATACCGCCACAGCGCCTGATCCGTGTTCCCCCTGCGCCAGCAGATCCCAGGCCACCCACTCTGCCTTGGCGGCATCCTCCTGCGCCACAATCACTATTTCACTGGGGCCGGCCAGACTGTCTATGCCCACCCGACCGACCACCTGCCGTTTGGCCTCGGTGCCAAAAACATTTGCCGGTCCGACAATCTTGTCCACCGCCGGAATAGTCCGGGTGCCGTAGGCCATGGCGCCGACCGCCGCAGCGCCGCCCAGGCGGTATACAACATCCACCCCGGCCAATTCAGCGGCATACAACAAAGCAGGCAGAATTTCCCCCTGTCT
>JAFGIQ010000201.1 GCA_016929575.1 candidate division FCPU426 bacterium | reverse complement strand
GACGGCTGACCAACACCATCCGCTTTGTGGCCAGCGCGGCGGTTTTGGCCCTGGCCGTGGGGCTTACGCTTTTCACCGGCGTGCCTGCCCTGGCCAGCGCCAGCCTGGCGGTGGTCGGCATAGCGGCCTTGACCCTGCCGGAGATCATGATCGCCCTGCGCGGCATCAGCGGCCAGGGCCAGGGTTCTTTTGTGCAGGGAACCGTGCGCGAAGTGGGCAAGGTCTTTGCCGGCATTTTCAAGCTCTTTCAAACCCTGGCCGCCAATGTGCGGGCAGGGGAAAAACCGGCTGAATTGGCCTCCAGGCAGGAGCAGCCGGTTGGACCAACCACGCGCCTGGGCACCATCTCCCGTTTGCAGGACACCATTGACCGCAATAATGCCTACAACCGGTATTTATGGTCTGTCCGCACTATTGACCGCACTGCTGATTTCAGGGATGCGGTCAATGAATTGGCCCAAGCCGTGGACCGCCGCGAAATTGAAAGCGACGGGGAGATACTGGCCATCCTGGCCAGCATCATGGCCGCTGCCTACCAGAGCAGAAAAATTCCCAATATCAACGCCACGCTTCTCCCCACCGTGCTGGGCGATCCAGTGGTTACCGCCCGGCTGGGTTTGGATAAAATAACCGCCGCTGATTTGCTGGCGCGGGCTGCAGCCGGCAAAACCCGGGTCAGGGAATTGAGCATCAATGAACTTGCCGCCAAGAACGAGGCAGTCAAGCAGGCGGCGGTGGAACTCATGGGTGAGCCCCGGCTTCAGCTTTTTGCTTATGATCCGGATACTGGCGTGGTGGCCCAGGAAGCCGCGGCCCTTAACCTGAAGGATGATCTGGCCAGGGATTTGCATCAGACCCTGCCGCAACTGCAGGTGGCGGCCGCGCCTGCTAAAATCCAGGAAACTGCGCCCGGGAAAAAAGAGGCGGTGGCCGAAGCACCTGCGCAGGAACTGCGCCGGAGGCTTGTGCGCCGGCCCGGGCTTTTGGGTTTTATCTCGGACCTTGTCTTCAACAGCACCTGGAAGCAGCGCCTGGCCATGGCGGGCATGATGGCCTCCCTGGCGGTGGTCATTTTGGGCGGGCTGCAGGTTCCGGGATTTTATGAAGCCATCACAGTCCTCGGGCAGAGGCTTTTCCCCTTGGTGCAATCCGTGGTTTCACCGATTGTGGTTGTGGCCATTCTGGCCTTAAGCCTGCCTTTTCTCGCCACCCGCTTCTGGCGGCTGGTCCGCACTCCGCTGCCCAAAGCGCGGTTCCGGACCAGTCTGGCAGGCATGTTTTTGCTTGCCCTGATGACCTTTAACATCACTTTCAGCTCGGCTTTGATCAGCGGCCGCGCTTATGCGGATGATACGCCCATTGAGAATGTGCGGGTGCTGCAGACCGTGGACGGCAACAAAACCATAACGTTCTTCCAGGATTCCCTGCAACAGCGCCAGCTGGACAAGGTGCTCCAGGCCTTGGAAGTCTTCAATGAAAGCATGCGCCAATCCAACGGCAACCGCATTGTCACCAGGACCGGGGATTTGCAGCTTGCGGCCTCCTTTGGGCCGGAATTCGAGCGCATGATCCAGCAGGCCATGCAGCACCTCCGCCAAAGCTACCAAGACCGCAACTGGAAAAAAGCGCGCGCCCAGGCCCTGGACATCCTGCAGAATCAACTGCGGCCGTTTTTGCTGGGCCGGGGCATAGACCTGGAGATCACGGGCAATGCCAAGAGCAAAAAGGCGGGCCGCATTACGATCGGCACCAAACCCGTCACTGTCTACAATATCCAAACCATCGCCTCCCAGGAGGGCATGGTCCTGACCAGCCCCCTGCTTTTCGTGCCTGTTTCCACCCAGCCGGCGGAAGAACTGGCGCCTGCGGATACGGTGAAAACAACCATCACGACCGAACAGGCGGAAGAAGGCACAACCCTTGGCCCCGCAGAAGCGGGGACGGAAGTGGAAGAGGCGGATAAAACGGCGCCAATAGACCAGGTGCAAGACACGGTGCCGGACCAGCCGAATCTTGAGCAGCCGCAGGATATTTTTGACGAACTGCACCGGGCGGAAACCGAACAAACCCAGCCCATCACTGCCATTCATTTTGGCAGGAACCTGCAATTGCAATTAAGCACCCCGCCGGTTTTAGCGGATGCTGCGCAGGATACTTTGAAGAAGGCGGAGGGAGAAGCGGACCTGCCGGCCAATTATTTCAGTTACACGGATGCCAGCAGGCGGCTGCAACTGAGCCCCTTTGCCCAGCGCCTGCTCAACTCCACCATCGACTACAGCAGCGAAAACAACCTGCTGGCCGCCAAGTTCCGCTTTACGCCTGAATACAGCTTAAGCCTGGGCATGCTCGGCAACAACCAGCCGGTCCAGGATCTGATGACCAAGATATTCAATGAGGACGAGCGCCGCCGCAGCGCGCCGCTGGCGCTGTTCGGCGAATTTACCTATTCCCCGGATTTTGCCTTTTTGTATCAAACCAACATGCCCACGGTGGAAGACCGCTTCAACTGGCATTTCGGCGGGGGCTTCCAGGGATTGGTGGGAGTCTATTCGGATTTCAACCAGGTCCAGCCGTACGGCAGCGCGGATTTTGTGGCCGGAGCCGGCTTTAACTGGAAACTCGATGATGCCAAATTGTGGTTTCTGGATCTGGGGATTTCCGGCAAATACAGCCTGGCCAGCTACATGCCTACCATGGTCCTGGAGGGCCGCACGCCCACGCAGCGGGGGCTGGTGGTGGGCCCGCAACTCACGCTGGGACGCACCTTTGTGGACGGCAAAGTATTGGCCTTCACCACGAGCTTCAAGGCCGTGGGGCCCGGGCTTTTTGAATTCAATGAAGAGGGCAATGTGGCGGACCGCGGCAAGATCACCCCTTACCTCCAGGCAGGCCCGGTTTTCACCACGGCCGGCGGCACCCAGTTTAAATTGTATTACGGGCTGGGCGCGGACAACTTTAAGTTTGACAATACTTCCCAGACCATCGGTTTTGAACTCTCCGTCCCCATGGATAATATCGGCGGGGCCGTGCGCAAGATCTTCGGCGGGCATGATTACTCTGCAGCCGCAGCGCGCCAGACCAGGCTGCTAAGCCTGATCGCCGGCAGCATAGGCACGCTGGCTGCTGTGGCTGCCGGTTTTTTCATGCCGCAGCTCACCGGCGGGAATCTCTGGGCCAGCCTGCTGGTCGCCGGCCTGGTTGCCGTGCTTTTTGCCCTGCTGCCTTTTGGAACCGCCTTGATCGCGAATCGCTGGAATGCCATTATCAAGCAAGTCATGGGGGATGATGCCATTGCCAGGGACCGCGGCGAACTCACCGGGCAACAGGTGGCCGCGCTCTCCCAACTGCGGAAGAGCGGCAAGGCCTCTGAACGCAGGCTCTACCGGGCCATCCTGCTGCATGAATCCTATTCCAGCCATGCCTGGGGCAACTGGGCCATGAATCCCTTGCTGGGCTGGCTGGTGCGGTTCCTGAAATCGCCCGACCAGCCGGACCGGGCGGCTGAGATTGACGCGCAGGTCGGCGCAGCCGAAAGCGTGCTCCAGGGGGAGCGGGGCGAGGACCTGTTCGGCCGGCTGACCCGCGGCAAGTACGAAGACAAAGTGGAGGCGGCAAAGGAACTGCGCGCGCTGGTCAGCGCCGGCATCACCATGGACCAGTTTCTCGGCACCCTGGACTGGCTGAAGAACAGGGCCATGGCCCAGCGCCAAAAGGCCTACGATGATGCGGAAAAATTGCCGGAGGAGTACGCGCCTTTTTCAAGTTTTGCCAGAGAACTTAAAATGACGCAACTGCAGGCGGACAATGCCTACAGCATGGCTGCCTCCAGTTTCATGGCCGCCGCGCTTTTGACCGGCAACAAGGAAATCGCGGATTTTGTGCGCAGGGTGTTTGATGACAAGAAGGCTGACCCGGATTTCATCCGCGGCATGGCCGAATACCGCCTGGTCGAGATAGGCAAGGAAATCAGGCTTACGGGCTTTGAGACCTCGGCCAATGAACTGGTGGGCAGGGCCAATGCCGCCCTGGAATGGGAAATGAAACAAAACCAGGATGAACTGCGGCGCAAGAGCTTGAAAGACATGGCGGATCATCTGGCAGCATTGCTGGACAGCAGGATCAAGGGGTTGCTGGACGACAAGGAGGTTAAAAAGGGTTTTCCCTATCTGAGCAGGCTGGCCTATTATTTTTCCCGCACCAAGTACCGGGCTGCCAGGCGGTCCCTGCTGAAACTGCGCAATGCCATCAGGCGCCTGGCGAAGGATGAAACCCTGAGCGAAGAGGAACGCCGGCAAAGGATGGAACAATTGGCTGGAGAAGGCGCCCCGCTCCCGTATGTAGTCCAAAACCACAGGGAAGCCCGCCGCGCACAGGAATACCAAAAACTTTGGGCCAACCTGAAAAAAAGCATCAAACCCGGAGACAGCAAGCTGCTTACCATGGATGCCATGCACACAGCCTTGGAAGGCAGATTGATCTGGGATGCGCTGCAGGATCGGATAGCGCGGCAGGAGGCCGGCATCCCCCGGGAAGAGAGGGAAAGGGCGGAGGCGGGCAAGGCGGCCTGGGACAGGCTGCAGGCCATGCTGAAACCGGGAGAGACCCTTTCTGTCGAAGACTTGAAACACGCCATTCTCGGCCGGGAGTCAAAGGAAAACCAACGCCGGGGGCAGACCACACGCCGCATCAACCAGCAGGACAAACTGGAGCAGGATTGGACCATGTTCAGGTACATTGCCAAACTGGCCTGGGGCAAAGTGGATGCAGTTAAAATCCCCGTGGAACAGGTGCTGGAGCAAATGGGGGAGGATCCCACCGGCAAACTGAAGGTCGGCATGGGACACGGCATGTATGCCGAGATCAACCGCATCCAGAGGAATTTGTCGGAGAGCGAATTTGGCCATCCCAACGGCGAAGATTTCATGCGCCAAAAGGTGCAACAACTGGATGATGTCTGGGCCTGGAACGAAAAAGTGGAATGGCATTATTTTCTTGCGGATGATGCCAAAGGCTCGCCCTACATTGACCGGGACAGGATGGTCAGGGACGGGGCGGAGATCGTCATTACCGATGAGAATATCGATCAAATCGACGCCATGATTGAAGAATACGGCAAACAATCCAGGCTCGCCCCGGCCGGGCAAAAAAAGTACAAGAACAACTATCTGGTCATCAAGGTCTCCCCTGCGCTTGCCGGAAATTCGGACAAAGTGGTGGCCATCCGGGAACAGGCGCAAAAGGCGCTGCAGCGGCTCGGCGAAGAATTGGACGTCTATTTCCAGGACAATATCAACGAAGCCAAAACCGCTTTTGCAGAAGCGGAAAAAAACTACCAAGCCCAGAACAAGCTGCAGGAGCGGATACTGCTGGGCACAGGCCTGATGGCCATACTCGGCACTGGAGCCGGGTTGTGGCTGGCTTTGCTTTTAAGCCAGCCTTGGGGTTGGGCTGCTGTAGGCGTGGCCTTACTATCCTACATCTTGATATATGCGTTCATGCGCCGCGTAACCTATACTCCCAAGCCTTTTACCGCCCAGGATGTTGACCTGGGTTTTTTCCAGGACGAGATAAAAAAAGACACCCCCATGGGCAAAGCCCTCCGGTCGCTCTTGAACATTAAAACCGGAGCCGAAGGAATCATCGGCCGGGAGGACATGGCCAAGGCGCTCAATGCCTTGCTGGCGCGCGAGGATTTGTTTGACCTGGTCAAGATCAAGGACGAGGACCTGCGCGGGGAGATCCGCAGGCTTCAGCTCCGCGCCAAGGACAACAAGGAGTTCGGCGGCAAGCTGGAAGCCGACGACCTTTTAATGCTCAACCGCGCGCTGCTGCAAAAACACTTTGGCCGGGGCCTGGCCAATAGCCTCAACCGTTACGAGCAACAGGAGGAGGCCGCGCTGAAGCTGGAAAAAGCCGAGGCGGAAAGGGATAAGAATATAGACCATTCGCGCGGCAGCCGGCCCAAAGACCCCATCCGCGTGACCATTGTCCAGGATGAGCTGCACGAATTCGGCGGGGCCCCGGGCAAGGCCCACATCGGCCCGAAGATCCTCTTCACCAATGACCCGGACAATTCCGGCCGCCTGGCGCAAAACATCGCGCAGGAGCTGGAACGGCCCAACCAGATACATGTCAGGTACCTCTGGGACCAAATCGAGGAGGAAGGCTGGTCCCCGGAGTTCATTGCCAGCGGTAAAAAAGGCACTGCGGTCAAGGGTGTTGTCCGCTCGCAGGTCGCCTCCGGCATGCATTTTATCGGCTATACGGATGCGGACACTTCCATGACCCTGGGCACACTGCCCAGCTATGTCCTCAAGCACGTACTTCCCGGGGCGGAGAATGTGGGGCTGGTGCTGGGTTCGCGCGTGGGCAAGGATTCCGTGGTTTACGGCAAGCCTTTGAAACGCAAGATCCTGAGCAAGGGTTTCAACCTGTTGGGGCGCATGGTCCTGGTGCTGGGCGGAATTCCGGACACCCAGTGCGGCATGAAGATGCTCAAACGGGAGGTGGGCCTGAAAATCGTGGAATTGAGCAGCAGCAAGCGCATGGAATTTGAAACCGAGCTGGAAATGCTGGTCGTGCTGGCCGGCTACAAGCTGGCGGTCAATGAGGATCCCTGGATTGAATCCAAGGCCGAGGCCACCACCTCGGCCCAGCGCGATCCGGCGGAATTCATGCTGGCGGTAATGAAACAATACATCCTGCATGTGACCGGCCATGATGTGCTGCAGTATCCCCACGAAATGATGGATAAACTGGCCAAGTTCACACTGACGCGGCTGGCGGCTTTCATCGGCGGCCTGATCCTGGCCCGTTCTTACCCTGACCTGACCAAGGAATTTTGGTCCCTGCTCAGCCCCACCGGCCGCGTGCCCGAAGGCCTGGGCGGAAAACTGGGCCTGCTGCTTTCCTTCCGCCAGGGGCCGCTTTTCAACGAAGAGGCGGCCGTGCGCTGGGTGCAGCGGGAAATGAAAAAACAGGAAGCCTGGCCCCTCAAGATCAATCCCTTTGAATTTGATGTTGCGCGCATTCATGTGCCGGCCGGCAAGAATGTCATTTCCTTCAGGGACATCCACCGGGATGTCAACCGCGTCTTGTTCGACCAAAAATTTATGACCCGGGCCACATACAGGATTTTACACCGGAGAATGGCGGCCCTGCAGCCGGCTGCCCCGGCCGAGTTTCTGCAAAGACTGCAGCAGGAGATTTACCGCGCCAAGCTGGCCCAGGTGCTGATGAACGAGGATGTCGGGCTTACTGAAACGCAGGCCTACAACATGATGGACATCGCGGTTAAGGAAAAAATGGATCCCAAGAAGCCGGCGAAGGATTTTATTGACATTATTGCCAAACTGGGCCAGGACTACAAAGTCATCGCCCAACTGGGCACCTTTCCCCTCTCCGATATAAAGGGCGTTGAGGTCATTCTCAAACGCCTGCAAAAGATTGATCCGACAAAACGCGCCAAGACCAAAACCACGGAAAGTTTCGTCCAGGCGGCCATTGACACCTACCGCGCCGGACAAAAGAGCGCCCGGATTGCTCTGGATTACACGCACAAGGCCAGGAACCAGGCCCGCGTGGAAGCGCTGGCCAAGCAGTTTGCGAAAATACTGGAACCGGCCGAGCAGGAGCAGGTCCTGCTGCTGGCCGAACGCATCTCTGTTTTGGCGGGGTTGAACCAGCTCAATCCGGCGGATCTGGGCCATCTGCAAAACGGAGTGGGACGCATTCAAAATCCGGGGCTCCTGCTTTTTTGCCTCGGGGCCGTGGCTTACCTGGAAGCGCCGGCCGGCCAGGACGCAGTGGTGGCGCAGGTGCGCGCAGCAGTGGCTGAAACAGTTTTGGCGCACCCGCAATACGGCGCCATCAGCGCTTTTGTCAGCCGCCGGTTTGAAATCACCGGCCGGCCCGGACAGGCGGATTTCTCCCTGCGGCCCGTCCAATACCAGCCCACGCAATTTTCCGAAGGCGCCAGCATCGGCTTGGAGGATATCCGGGGCGCGGATGAGGCAAAAACCTCCAGGACTATTGCTTCGCTTTTAAATCCCCTGCATCAGGGCCGGAAAAAGGAGCTTAAACCCGAGGATAAGAAAAAGGCGGGCGACAATTTGGCCACCGTGGCGGCCGCCCTGCTGAAAGGCAAAGACGCCCGGGTGGTCAAACCGTCGCTGGCGCAAAGGTTCGCGGAAAACAAGATCACGGCTTTTATCGGCGCTGCCTTGATTGGGCTGGCTTTTCTCGTTTTTGGGGTGCATATTGCCAGTTTGAGCCTGGCCGCCATTTTCTCCATTACGGTCGGCTGGATTTTGGCTTTTGGCGCCAAGAAAAACAAGACCCTGGCCTGGATCATCGGTTTGGCGGCAGCTGCTTTTGCTTTTGCCATGACCTATGGCGGATTCTCGCACATCATATTATCTGTGCTCCAGCTTAATCTCGCCCAGGTGCTGACCGGCCTGGCTATGCTGATATTTTTAAATATTTTCGGCGTGGGCCTGGGCAAGATCGCCAAAAAGTTTTTGTGGAACAAAGGCCTTCCCGGCAAAGTGGGCACCCTGGCCATGGTGGGCGTAGGGTTGTATCTGGGCTTCTTGGTTTTCAACCTGCTCAATGGCGGCATGTGGTTTCAGGCGCTGGCAGAGATTGGCCCGTTTTTCACCACGCTTTTTCCCGGTTTCACCGCGCAACTGGGCACCCAGTCCGTGGCGCTTTTTCAGGTGGGCTGGGCCAATATCATCTTTGGACCCGTGATCGGGCTGTTTATCGGCCTGGTCAAACTCATCACCCAGAAAAAATCCCCCAGAAAAAAACTGCCCTTTCATTTGCGCGCCCTGTCCATTGTCAAGCAGACCGTACTCCTGATTTTCCTGCCCGCGGGCGCCCTGGTCATGTGGCTGTGGCAAATGTATTACCGGCTGCAGGGGCAAAAGCAGCCTTTGCGCCAGGATTTTGAGGCCTGGAAGGGTTCGAAATCCCTGTTGGTGGATCACGCGGCCCTGCTGGATGAAAACGGCCGGCTTTCCGCCCAGGGAAATGAAATCCTGCAGGCGGCCAACCAGCGTTTGCGCAGCCTGGGGTATACGGATGTGGAAATAAAAGCCGCCGAGCATTTGGGCCAGGGCCAGATCAATTCAGCGGCAGCCTTGTTTTCCCTGGAGGAGATTCAGGCACACGCCGGCCAGGGACAAGACCTTCTTGCCGCCGTCCGGGTTTCACGGCGCGGCGTGCAAACCGGGCTGGTTGCCCTGGCTTCCGGCACCGGCGCTGCGGATGCGGATCAGGCAGTACAAGTGCCTGCCCGGATTGCTGATGCCAACCTGGCGCGGCAGGCCGCTTTTGTTGCGGATCAGATTGCCAGCATGATCGGCCATTCCTCCCAGGCCATTTACAGCGCCGGCATTGTCTTTGACACGGAAATGGACAATGCCGAGAGAATGGTGTTTATCCAGAGAGTCAGGGATGTGCTTATCAGCCGCGGGTTGGGCGGGGTGGAATTGCGATGGGGAGACAACGGACGCCTGGATGCGCAGGCTGAAATACGCGCCAATGAATATCCCCGCGACCAGGTGGGTTATTTGTCCCTGGAAGAGACAGGACTGCAGGCCAGGCTGTTTGCCAGCCAGACCAATGACGCCTTCTTTGCCCAGGCTCGCGATTTCCTCCAGGAACTGAAATACGGGCCCAAGAGCGGGCAAGCCGCCGCCCCGGCGGCCGAACAGCCGGCTGTGGTCAAACCGTACACACCCAAAGCTTTTTTGGATCAGGCCGCAGTATCCACGGCAGTGGCCAGTTTCCCGCGTTTTCTGCCAGTGATCGGCAGGCGCCTGGGAACAGGCCTGGGGGCCAAACTGGTCACGTTCATGATCATGGCGCCTTACGCCCTCTATATGGCAATATTCTTAAGGACGAAAAAAGTGGAGCTCATGGCCACTGCGGACCAGCTGGCCGTGGCCAAGTGGCTGAACCTGGATGTGGTTTCCTACCAGGTGCCTTTCCGGGAACGCACGGCGGATATTCATCCCGTGATGGAGACCCAGCACTCCCAACCGGTGGATGTGGTTTTCCACACCTATGAATGGGACAAATACGTGGCCTTCTATATGTCGGAAAAGGGCATTCCGGACCGGGCGGCGGCTGAGATGGCCGTATTAAGCCAGGCGGCCAACAATAACATCCATATTAATATTAAAACGGTGTTTGCCCGCGAAGAAGCCGGGAGCCTGGGCTTGTCAGACAGCAGGCATATGATTGCAGAAAACCAGATTGCGCGCGCCGAAGAGTTGATGAGGGAAAAAATCAGGCGCGTGAAGGAACTCAAGCAGCGCTGGGAGCAAGGCAACCTGGGCCGCCGGGCGCCGGTGCAGGTGGCGTTTGACACCTGGCACATCAGTGAAATGTATTTTGCCGAACTGGAACAAGACAAGAAACAGGGTAAAAACGTCAAAGCCGTCCAGGAAAAATTGCACGCCCGTTTGCAGGGATTTTTTGACGAGGCCGCGGAAGTGGCGGGCCGCCTGCACATCAGCAATACGCCCTACCGCCTGCTGGGCGCTCCTGCATCTCTCGTGCACGGGCTTTCGGCTTTTGACCGCAACAGCATCATCAACACGCACGAATTTCTCAAATACGCGGACGGGCAAAGACCGGGCATTTGGCAAAACGCCACTTTGGCGGTCAACCAATTTTATGCGCTTTCACGCCAGCCGCTGCCGGTCAAAATCCTTCTGGCGGTGCTGGTGCCGGCCCTGATCCTGGGCGGATTGGTTAAAATCGGCGTGCTGGGCCTGCTGGCCGCCGGCATTGCCTACGGTGCCGGCGCTTTGCTGACCGCGGCCATCGGACTCTTCCGTTATATTTTCCTCAGCCAGGAGGCCGGCAGCATCCGCCAAGGCACCAGGGAGCAGGAAACCCGGCAGAGCGCGCGGCTGGCGCCCCTGCAGGCCGAGTATGCTGCCGCCATCGAGCAGCTGGATTCGGCCGTGGAGAGCGACAAGGTCAACCGTGAAAACATCCTCACTTCGCTGCTGCTTAAGCCAAGCGCTGATGAAGCCGGGCAACAGAGGAAAACCGACGCCTTGCTGCGGATTCTCCGTACCGAGACCAGGATTTCGCTGCTGGCCAGGGTCCTTCTGGACATGCAATTTCCGGAGCTGTCCTGGGTGCGTTCCAGCGGCTACTCGGCCGCGGTATTGGAGCGCATCCGCCAGGCGGTATACGACAACCCGGCCTACCAGCAATACCTGCAGTCCCAGCACCTGGAGCAAGCGCAAAGCCCCGGGGAATTCCAGGACCGTTTCAGGGCAGCCTGGCAGGAGCGCCTGACCAGGGATCAGCAACAGGTGCAGACCCTGGCCGAGGCGGTGCGCAGATTGCGCGAAGCAGGAACCATGGAGAACAACCTGCGGTTGTACAACCAGACCGTGAACTTCGCCGAATTCCTGGCCAGTTTCGATGAGAATCTTTTTGTCAACAATGAACGCCCCGAATGGCAGCGCGCCTTTGAATCGCTCAATCTCTCCGCCCAAATGATCATCCGCTATCATCTCAATGGTTTGAATGCGGATCAGGCAGGATTGCTGGCCGTGATTGCGGATTCCGCCACGGTGGATGAATACCGCCGGCGGGTCAGGGAATACTGGCAAAGCCGCCATCAG
>JAFGIQ010000200.1 GCA_016929575.1 candidate division FCPU426 bacterium | reverse complement strand
GCGCCTGGTGCACCTGGCGTGCGGCGTAAATATCCAGCAATTGCCGCGCCAATTCGGCGACCGATTCCCGGACGCGTTGTTTGGTCCTTTCCCAGGCCCCGGTTCCCAGCTTGTTGATGCGCGGCGCGTGCTCGCCGCCGATGTATTTCTCCACCAACCGCAGCTGATCCGTGGGCACGTACAATTTTTCCTCTCCCGCATATGCCAGCAGCACAAATTCTTTTTCCCCGCCGTCTATATTCAGTTTTACCACTCCCTGGTACCGGGCCACGCCATGGTCCTGATGAACGGCCAAATCACCTATTTTCAGTTCCAAGATGTCAGCTGCCGGTTGCGCGGCAAAGGCGCTGCCTTTTTGACGGCGCGGACTCGGACGGCCAAAATGCCGGTTGAATATCTCCTGGTCTGTAAAAAGCACAAACCCGCAGGCCGGATATTGCATGCCTTCGCTGAGTTGTCCGATATGAAAGGCAATGCGGCCCACCAGGTCGGGCGCCTGCAATTGCACTGCATGCTCGGCCAGGATTCTTTTCAGGCGTTTTTCCTCGGCGCGGTTATAGGCCACCAAGTGCAGATCCAGGCCCTGTGCACGTAAAGCCTGCGCCTCCTTGAGCAGAAGCTCCAAATTCCCGCGCAGGGGCGTAGTGCCCTTGATGATCACCGCCCAATCGGTTGCTGGTTCATTCTCCAACCAGACGCTTTGCTTTAACCGGCCGGTTTGAACCACGTTGCGGTGTTGTAATTTTTGCCCCAGGTCTGCAAAAGGCAGGAATAATTCATGGGCTTGAGGAAGGGTGGGTTCCTTGATACAGCGCTCGCCATAAAGCCGCTGGTTGCGTTCATCCTCCCCGTGCGCCTGTTTTTGTCCGGCACCAGGGGCTTCAACAACAATTACCGCCTCGTCAGGAAAATAATCCAACAGGATACCGCAGGGCACAAAAGCGGGCAAATAATGCTCCAGGCCCGGTTGGTGGGGATTGTCCTCCATCTGGCTCCGCAGCAAGCGCACCCTTTCCCGGCCCAGGCTGCGCTCCAGACGCGCCAAGCCGGCTTGTACTTCCTGGGGTGCAGGGCAAAAAAGCCGCGCCGGGCCGATATCCGCTTGTGTGGCAGGTCCGGCGATACTGGTCTCCCCGGGCGCGAGGGCAAACTGGCGGACACTTTCTATCCTTGATCCTTCGAATTCAATCCGCCAGGGAGCCAGTTCCGCTGGCGGAAAAACATCTAAAATTCCACCTCTGACCGCGAATTGACCGCGGCCTTCAACCATTGCTTCCCGGACATAGCCTCGTTCTATCAATGTCCCTACCAGTTTGTCCCGGTCCCAATACTCTCCCTTGGTGAGGGTGACAACCCGCTTGAGCAGCCATTCTTGATCCGGGATCAGCTCGCGCGCCTGTTCCAAAGCCGCGACCACGATGGCCTTTTCTCCCCTGGCCAGGCGCAACAGCACCTCCAACCTTTCTCCTTCAATGTCCATATCCGGCAAGGCGTGCTCATACGGAAGCATCTCGCGGCTGGGAAAGAGGAAAAGCTCCTCCCGTTCAGGATCAGGATGTTCCAAAAAAAGCCGCAACCGGTCGTAAAGGATGCGGGCTTCCTCCAGGGTCGGCATCACGATGAGGATGGGACGGCGCAGGTATTCCCGCACGCCTGACCAAAAAAACGGAAAAGCCGAACCCCATAACCCTGTCAACCACACTTTTGCTTTGGGTGTATTTTCCAAGTGTCGGCAGAGCGCATTATAGACAGGATCTTTCCGTAATTGTACCAACAAAGAACGCAAAGGCATTTTTTCCCTTTTTCATTGAAGACAGTATCGATCAACGGACACAGTATACACCCAGGCATGGCCGTGTGTACGCCTGGCGGTGATGAAATATGCCGTTGCCGGCCCTGGTTTTGGTGCTGCGCAAAACCCGCAGGGGCTGCCGGTCCCTCCCGCTATTCACCGGGGATAACTTGTTTGGGGTCTTAAAAATTATGTTTGTGTATTCTCGCAGCGGATATTCTTAAAATCCCAGATTGATATCCATTTTTAAAACAATTTCATTCTCCGCGGGCTTATAAATGAGTCCCGCATCCAATCGGGACGAAAGATACCAGAAAAGCTCCATATCCAAATGCAGAATCGCACCCAGGGAATAAACCGCCTGCTGCTGCCAGTCTGGCAGCGTGATGTTTCCGTCCCATCCGGCCCCCCATTCACTGACCCCCTCCGCCCAGACATCATGAAAAAATATAGGCCACAATCCCGCCCCCTCGTCAATATACCAAAGCGGCAGACGATAGGCGGCAGCCAGGGTCAGGTTGTGCCCGCGGTTGAATTGCCCGCCGTAATAACCTTTGGGCGGCGCGGCCGCCGATACACGCGGGAATATCCCGGCTTTGACAACACCCCGTGCGCTCAACATCAAAGCGTGATCCAACCACGGCACCGGCAGATGTACATCCGCCTCGGCAAATGCCAAACGGCCATCGTAGCTGTGGCCCGGCAAAGCGGCCCGGCTTTCTCCCAAAAGGGCAAATCCTTGAATGGGAAACAAATCCTTCGGACGCTGTTTGACGGCGGATAACCGGATGCCACCCTGCACGCCCGTGTAAAAAGACCCTGGCAGGATTCCTGGCGGCGCATCCAGTAATTGCATGGCTTCATACGCTGCCTCCGCCTGCAATACCGTGATGGCATCGTGGGCCTGCCGCAAAAGCCAGGGCACCCTGGCTGACACTTGCACGCCTTGTTCGCGGAACCAGTATGCCTGGGTGTCCGCATAATGCCCCGGCCGGCCCCAGCGCACTTGGGGCAGGGAAAAAGCACGGACTGTTTTCATCAGGAATCCTTCTGCGTTGGTATAGGAAAAATCCCCATAGGCTTTTCCGTTTTGCGGCTGAAAGAGCAATCTTCCCTGCCACATGTGGCTTTCAAGCGGATCTTGTTGGGCTGAAGCCATCCCGATCAGCAAACCGTCCTGATCCCAACCGGCCATGGGCAGCCACAGGCTTGGCAGCAAATAAGGCCAGGCGGAATAGGCCCTTCCTTTCACCGGCGGCAGTTGAAAGCGTGTGTCGCTTTCAGGCTGCTGGCCGGAGGCCGGAAACGGAGTGAGCACCCAACCGTCCTTGGCAAACGGCGCGATCACCACCTGTTGCCTGTTTCCCGGGCAGTATTCCACAAAAGCTATTCTTCCGTTTTCAGGGGAAACCGCCGGATCAAAGGCACCCAAACGCGCATCGGTTACACGGTATAAAAGCCTGGTTTCCATTTCATAGGCATAAATCTGGTGCGTTCCCCCGCGGTCGGAAACAAAGAGAATGTATTTCCCGTCCCGCGACCAGACCGGATTGAAGTCGCCGGCCGTATCCCAGCCGGTCAAAGGCGTCAACTTACCCGTCTCCCAGTCAACCAAACAAATATCCTGTTTCCCGCGGATGCAGACCGCTGCCGCCAACCAGCGTCCGTCAAAAGACCACCTGGGGCTTGCGTAGACGGCCCCCGCAGGGGCCGGGATGGCGCGCCAACTGCCGGAAGCAGGATGAAAAAATCTCAGCCTGGCTGTATCCCAATGGCCTTCAACACAAACCAGCCTGCCGGTTTCAGGGTGATAGGCCGGTGACCAGCAGTGCTGTTGTTGTGTTAAACGCTTTTCTCCCCTGCGGCTGACGACAAACAGGTCCGCACTCCGGGTGTCCGTATACAGTGCATGGGTTATCAGGCGGGCGCCATAACACACATCCTCATGGTCGAGGTATTGCCAGCGCCCCCAAAACATGTCCGGCTGCGAGAAAACCTCCTCCCGGCCGCTGCGCAGGTTTATTTTCACCAGTCCCGATTCTTTTTGCAGGCTTTGTCGAAAAACCAGCAGCCGGTCGTCCATCGTCCATTGCGGCTGGAAGTAGGTGCTTTCCGGATCATCCGCAATGACAACTGCGTCGGGCAGAGGCATTCGCTCCGCGCCATATCTTTTCATAAAGTCCTGGCCCAGCTCTGTCTGCACCTGTTCCCAAACAAATTCCGGATCATAGCCCGCCACTTTTTTCCATACATTCCCCAGCCCGAAAAATGGCCAGGCGCTCTGTTCGCGGGAGAGGGCGTCTAGCAAACCACGGCGGTTGGTCTTTTTATGCAAATACTCCAGCATGTCATATCCGGCCAGGTAGATGCGGTCCGCGGGATAGGAAAAAGCGGGATGATGTCCGATTTGCGCCAAAGACCACGGCTGCGCCGATAAAATGTTGGCCGCCAATTTCATGCGTTGATAGGGGTTTTTTCCTCTGCCGCCGGTGGATAGTTGGGTTTCTGAATACACCGCCACCCCCTCCACCCACCAGCGGGGAGCCACAAAATTGAGTCCGTGCACTCCGCCGAAAACAGCGGTCAGCCAGCCGGAAAAACCCTCCTCGCGCATGCCGTGGCACAGATGGGCGTACTCATGCAGCATGAGGGATTCCAGCCACGCGGGATCCTCCGGGCCGAAACTCAAATCATCCGGCACGGCGAGATAAAACTCCAGCTTGCGGAAAATGGACTGGGCATAGCCATTGGCGTAGTCGCGTTCCGTATTCAGCACCACCGGTGTGCGGCCGGGAGGCGCATACCCAAAAAGCCCGCGTACCTCCGGATAGACATTCTCGGCAATGCTTGCCAGCCGGGCTGCGGCAGGCGCGGCCTTTTCAGGATAAATGATGACAAAATGCTTGGTCTCCCATTCGCGCCAATCCAGCCCTGGCGGGCGTTTGGCATAAACAGGCAAGGCCGATAAAAAAGACAATAGATAAAGGCAGATGATAGATTTTTTTACCATGAACCAATCATACCATGTGCTGGAAAAACCATGCAAGCCTTCTTCAGAAGCGGGAGTCGTGTCCATGCCGCGTGCAAACAAAAGACGCGGACAGGCCCCGGAAGGGGATGAAAGTGAGAACAAGCGGCTGCGGCAGGCATGCGATACGGCGGATATCACCTGTACCGGCGATGCCGAACATCTCCCCGTTGTGTAAAAAAAAGCCCTCCGCGGTGCCAGGCCGGGAGGGCTTTTTGACAATACCCGTCATTTATTTAAAAGCAGCGGAAATGGAAATCTGATGCGTCATGCCCAGATCGCCGAAGGACAGCAAGGCATAATCCAGATGGAGCGCCGTTGTTTGACCCATCGGCACTTTGGCCCCCAGGCCGGCGGTCAAGCCGGTTACGCCGCCCAAATCCCCGGTATCTTTGATTTTGTAGCCCACGCGCGCAGCAACAATATTGCTGAACCAATATTCTGTCCCCACATTGGCCGAGGTGTAGTTGACATCCCCAAAAGGCAGGTTGATATCCAATAAAACATTCCAGATGTCCTGGGTGCTGATGGTAAAGGGGGCTGCATACGCCAAGCCGGCTTTGGCGTTCATGGGCAAGGAGGCGTCGCCGAGCGTGGAGCCCAGATTTTGTATTGCCAAGCCGGCTTTAAAGCCGTTGGCGCCAAGATGGTCGAGCTTGAAAAGCGCCGCCACATCAACGGCGATGGCGGAATAGGATTCCGTATCAATGTTTTGACTGATGAACTTGATGTTGCCTCCTACGGACATGGCTGGAAAAACCCACTGCCCGTAGCCCAGGGCAAAGGTAAAAACCGTGGGCGTAAACTCGCCCGTTATTTCAGGAAGATCATTGCGGATCTCAACTTTATCCAAGGTCCCGAAATTGAGGAACATAAAATTGGCACCAATGCCTGCGCCTTCAAAAAGATTCTGGGCATACCCAAGGTATTCCATGGAGGTTTCTTCCAGATAAATATTGTGCATAAAACCCGCTTGATACCCTTCGATCTGGGCCAGACCCGCGGGATTCCAGGCAGTGGCGTTCCAGTCATCGGCCATGGCCACAAACGCTTCTCCCATGGCTACGGCCCTCGGGCCAAGACCGATCTTTAATTCCGACCCGCCCACTTTACCGATGTCAAAATTGGTTTGTTCAGCCCAGGTGTGTGTCGACAAAGCGCATGCCATTGCCAATATCCCTGCCAGTAGAATCTGCCTTTTCATAATAGTCCCTCCTGTACGCTCATTGCCAAAATAGACAATATAATACCTACCATATAATTACTGTTGAAGCAAGTTAAAACTCCCGGTCAGCCGCTTTTTCGCCGGCGCACGGCATCGGCAACCGAAAGCCGGGCCAAGGCCTTTTTAAGGGATACCTCCACACCTTCCATTTCCACGTTCCGTATACCCCGTTTCATCTGGGCCAGTGCCCTTTCCTTTTCCCTCCGGGCGGCTTCAATGTCAATTTCATCCGCCCGCTCCGCCGTATCGGCCAGTACGATAACGGACGTCGGCCCGATTTCCGCATATCCTCCGCCGATGGCGTAAATGACCTCCTCCTCCTCCTGGCGGTATTTCAACATGCCGGGTTTCAAGGCCGAAACCATGGGGATATGGCCGGGAAGCACGCCAAAACTGCCCTCCGCGCCCGGGCATACGACCTCCTCAACCTCCTGGCTGAGGATGTGCCGCTGGGGCGTCACTATTTCCAATGTGAGGTTTTTGCGCATGTCATCCCGCCGTGTAATGTAAAATACCGCTTAGGCCAATTGCTTGGCTTTGGAAACCGCTTCCTCAACCGCGCCTACATTAACAAAGGCCTGCTCAGGCAGCGCATCATGCTTGCCCTCGATGATCTCTTTAAAACCCCTCACTGTATCCTTCAAGGGGACATACCGGCCCGGCGTCTGGGTGAATTCCTGGGCCACGAAAAACGGCTGGGATAAAAAACGTTGCAGTTTACGCGCCCGGGCCACCACTATTTTGTCTGCATCCGACAATTCATCGATCCCCAAAATTGCAATGATGTCCTGCAATTCCTTATAGCGCTGAATGTTTTGCTGCACCTGCCGGGCCACTTGATAATGCTCCTCGCCGACCACTGCCGGAGAAAGAATCCGGGAAGTGGAATCCAGCGGATCCACGGCCGGATAGATGCCTTGTTCAACAATCGCCCGTGACAATACCGTGGTGGCATCCAGGTGGGTAAAAGCGGTCGCCGGCGCCGGATCCGTCAAATCATCGGCCGGAACATAAATGGCCTGGACGGAGGTAATGGAGCCGCGTTTGGTGGAGGTAATGCGTTCTTGCAGCTCTCCCATTTCCGTGGCCAGTGTGGGCTGGTAGCCCACGGCCGAGGGCATGCGTCCCAGCAAAGCCGACACTTCTGATCCGGCCTGGGTGAACCGGAAGATATTGTCGATAAAAAGCAGCACATCCTGTCCTTCTTCGTCGCGGAAATACTCCGCCTGGGCCAAAGCCGTCAAGGCCACGCGCATGCGCGCTCCGGGCGGTTCGTTCATCTGCCCGAAAACCAGGCTGGTTTTATCAATAACACCGGATTCTTTCATTTCCAGCCATAACTGATTGCCCTCGCGCGTGCGTTCGCCGACTCCGCCGAAAACGGAGAAGCCGCCGTGTTCGGTGGCAATGTTTCGTATCAATTCCATAATCAAAACGGTCTTGCCCACGCCCGCCCCGCCGAAGAGTCCCACTTTTCCTCCCCGGGGATACGGAGCCAGCAGGTCGATGACTTTAATGCCGGTCTCCAGCTGACGCGTGGCTGTGTCTTGTTCTTCAAACCGGGGTTTCGGCCGGTGGATGGGATAACGCTTCTCGGCTTCTATCGCTTGGCCCTCGTCCACCGGCTCTCCCAGCACATTAAGCAAGCGGCCCAAGGTTTGCCGCCCCACCGGCACGGTAATGGGGCCGCCCAAATCTCTCACTGCTATCCCGCGGGAAAGGCCGTCGGTCGAAGACATGGCAACACAGCGCAGGATGTTGTCGCCCAGATGGGATTGGACCTCCAGTACAACGGACAGCTGCTTTTCCTGGTCGCCGAGACGGTAACTGCCCTCGGCGCGCAGGGCTTGGTACAAAGGCGGCAGTTGTCCGGCGGGAAATTCAACATCCACCACCGCCCCGATAACTTGCACCACTTTTCCTTCGGTCATAAATTTTTTACCCCCTGACGCCTCCGCAAAAAAACCAACATCGGCATCGGCATTTTTAAATATTTACCGCCTCCGCACTTCCCACCAGCTCGGAAATCTCGCGGGTAATGCCGGCCTGGCGGGCGCGGTTCATTTGCAGGGTTACATCAGCGATCATCTCCCCCGCGCTGTCGGTGGCATTGCCCATGGCCTGCATCCTGGCGGCCAATTCCGCGGCCTTGGATTCCAGGAGGGCTCGCCAAATCGACATTTTGACATAACGCGGCAGCAACAGTGCGTATATCTCCGGTGCCGAAGGCTCAAATTCATAATCGCGCAAGGTATCCGCTTTCTGCTTCCCGCCGCGCAGGTCCTGGACCGGCAGCAACCGCTGTTCCACCACCTCCTGGATAAGGGCGGACTTAAACTGGTTGTAGACCAACGTCACCTGGCGCCAGCGTTTGGCGCTGTAGGCGTCAATCAATTCCTGGCCCACCAGGTCCGCATGATGCCAGCTCAGCTCCTGCCAAAACCCGGCCCATTCCCGAAAGGGTTTGATTCTATTACGCCGGAAAAAATCAATCCCCTTGCGTCCCAACACGAGCAGTTCAATGCCTGACGAACCCGATTGGGCGAGCAAGCTCCCCCCCGCCTTCTGCAACAGCTGGGCGTTGAATCCCGCGCACAATCCCTTGTCCGAGGTTAAAACCACCAGGGCCGAACGCCCGGCTTCATTGGTGCTCAGGAGAGGGTGCGCGGCCTCCTCGGGACATTCCGCGATGTGTTCAATAATCGTGGTTATCCGACCGGCATACGGCCGGGTTTCCAGGAGTTGTTTTTGGGCCCGGCGCAAACGGGCGGAAGCCACCATTTTCATGGCGCGGGTAATCTGCTGAATATTTTTGACGCTCTTGATTCTCTCACGCAGCTGACGTATGCTCGGCACCGCAGCGTTTCTCCTGCATCTTAAAATTTTTGTTTAAATGCCTTGATTGCTTCTTTGATCTGTTCCTGCCTGTCCGCGTCCAGCGTTCCCTTTTGCAGAATGGATTCCATCAAGGCGCGGTGCTCCTGCCGCATAAAAGCAACAATTTCTCTTTCAAACCGGGAGATCTCAGGCACGGCAATGTCATCCAGGAATCCGCTGGTGCCGGCAAACAGTATCACCACCTGTTCCTCCACGGGCATGGGCGCATACTGCGGCTGGCGGAGGATGCGCATCATCCGTTCCCCCCGCGCCAGCTGGGCCTGGGTGGCTTTGTCCAGATCAGAACCAAATTGGGCAAAAGCGGCCAATTCGCGATACTGGGACATATCCAAACGCAGGCGCCCGGCCATTTGCTTCATGGCCTTGATCTGGGCATTCCCGCCCACGCGTGACACGGACAATCCTACGTTGACCGCCGGCCGCTGCCCGGAATAAAAAAGTCCGCTCTCAAGATATATTTGGCCGTCGGTGATGGAAATCACATTGGTGGGGATGTAGGCGGAAATGTCCCCGGCCTGGGTCTCGATGATCGGCAGCGCGGTTAATGAACCGCCTCCGAGTTGGGCGTTTAATTTGGACGCCCTTTCCAGCAAACGCGAATGCAGGTAAAAGACGTCTCCGGGATACGCTTCGCGCCCCGGGGGCCGGCGCAGCAGCAGCGACATCTGGCGGTAGGCCATGGCGTGTTTGGAAAGATCGTCATAGACGATCAAGGCATGCTGTCCCTGCATCATGAAATCCTCGGCCATGGCGCACCCTGCATAGGGCGCCAGGTAGAGCATCGGCGCTGGTTCGCTCGCGCCGGCGACCACCACAATGGTCTTCTCCAACACCCCATGATCTTCCAGCGTTTTCACCACCTGCGCCACCGTGGACTGTTTTTGTCCTATGGCCACATAGATGCAAAAGACATCCGTGCTTTTTTGGTTGATGATCGTATCCACCGCCACGGCCGTTTTTCCGGTTTGCCGGTCGCCGATGATCAATTCACGCTGGCCGCGGCCGATGGGGATCATGGCATCTATGGCCTTGATGCCTGTCTGCAGCGGCTCGGCCACGGGTTGGCGGTCCACCACTCCATGCGCGCGGCGTTCCACCGGCCGGCTTTTATATCCTGCCGCCAGTTCTCCGCGCCCATCCACCGGTTGTCCCAGGGTGTTGACCACGCGTCCGAGCAGTTGCCGCCCCACCGGAACTTCCATAATCCGCCTGGTCCGCTTCACCGGGTCCCCTTCTTTGATTTTTGCATAGTCGCCCAGCAGCACACAGCCGACATTGTCCCGCTCCAGGTTCAGCACCATGCCATACACATTATGCGGCAATTCCAACAGCTCCATGGACATGGCTCCCTGCAAGCCCCAGACGCGGCATATCCCGTCGCCGATTTGCAGAACCGTGCCGACTTCTTCCAGGTCAGCCTGGCCGGTAAAACCCTCCAGCTGCTTTTTAATGACTTCCGTGACCTCGGCAGGCGAGATTTTCATCCTATCCTTCCCCTCTTTCAAAACGCATTTAATTCTCCGGGTACATGACACGGCGCAGGCGTTCAAACCGTGCCTGCAAAGTGCCGTCTAAAACCAGATCGCCGACCTCAAGCCGCGCGCCCGCCTGCACCAGCGGATCCACCACCTGCTGCACCTCGATTTCGCCTTCATAGATTGTGTGCAACCGCTTGTGCAACCGCTGGATTTGCCCGGGCGATAGCGGGATGGCGGTCGTTATTTTCGCCAGTTTGCGGTTTTGCTGCTCCAGCCACTCGCTTTTGTAGATGGTAAAAATCAGGCCGAGAAGCTGCCCCCGCCTTTTTTCCAGCAGCAGCCGGATAAAAGAAAAAATCAGGGGGGAAACCTGTTCTCCCAAAATACGCTTGATCAGCTGCGTCTTCTTTTCCAGCGAGAGCAACGGATGGCTAAATAGAACTTGGCCGCCTCCCCGGGCAAAATACTGGTCCACCAGCTCCAGCTCCTGCTGGATTTGATCAGCCATCTGTTCTTCCCGGGCCAGGGCCAGCAGCGCTTTGGCGTATTTGGCGGCAACGACATTTTCCGTGCTCATGGTTTTTTCTCCGCTTTTTCCACTTCCAGCATAAAATCATCCAGCAAGCGCTTCTGTGTTTTTTGGTCCACGCCTTGGCCCAGCAGGCGTTCTATGGCGGCCAGGGAAAGATCCGCCATTTGCTTGCGCAATTCCCGCACCACCCGGTCGCGCTCCAGCGCCAAATCCATCCGGGTTTTTTCCAAAATCCGTTGCGCTTCCATCCTGGCTTCCTGCAGGATTTCCTCTTTGCTCTGGTTCCCTTTTTGTATGGCCTCATTGATCTGCCGCCGGGCCTGTTCTTCAATCTGCGACAACCGCTGACGATACTCCGCTTCCAGAACATCGATTTCTCGCCGGCCTTGCTCCGCACGTTCCAAATCACCGGCTATCTTCTGGGACCGCTGTTGCAACAAACGGGTCAAAGGCCCCCAAAACCATTTCCAAATGATGAACATGGCCACCAGAAAGGTCGCAATCTGTGTCAGCAGCAAAGGCCAATGAATCTCAATCATCGCCGCACTTTAAACCCTTTCTTGGCATGAACGCCTATTTAAGAACATACGCCAGAAACGGATTCGCAAACAACAGGATCAGGGCCACGACCAGGGCGTAAATGGTCAGGGATTCAATGAAAGATATGCCGATAATCATTGCCGTCTGAATCGTCCCGCTTGCTTCCGGCTGCCGGGCAATGCCTTCCACTGCCTTGCTGATGGCGTTTCCTTGCCCCAATGCCCCCCCCAAGGCGGCCATGCCCAATCCCAGCGCTGCGGAGGCGACGCAGACCATGAAAAACCAAGTTGCTTCCGCGCCACCTGTGCTTGCCGCCTGGGCCGCTTGTCCGGCCTCCTCACTGGCGGCTGCCAGGTGCACACAGGAAAACATCACGAACATGCCATAGGTGATTCCTTGCATCCATCTTTTCACTTTTACCTTCCTCCTTCTTTTAAAAGATTGTCCGCCACCATTCAATGGCCTTCATGCGACCGAACCGCCCCGCCGATGTATACCATGGCCAGGATGGTAAATACAAAAGCCTGTATAATGCTCACCAAAATACCCAATAATATGATCAACGGCCGTAATAGTATCGGCACCAGGGACAGCAGTTCCTGTATGGTGTTGCCCGAAGGCAGAAAGATGATCACCAAAAGGGCCAGCACGGCCAGTAAAATTTCCTTGGCCAGGATATTTCCAAACAAACGAAAAGAGAGCGACAACGGCCGCGCCAGTTCGCTGATTAATTCAATGACCAGCATGAAAGGTTTAAGCCATACCGGCACCGGGCCGAACCAGTGTTTGACATACTTCCACAGCCCCTGCTCCTTGATGCCGAAATAATGCGTGGAAAAAAACACAATCAGCGCCAAGCCCACGGTGGTGGAAAGACGGCTGGTGCCGGAAAACAGTCCGGGAATCAACCCCATCAAATTGGAAATAAGAATAAATACAAAAAGCATGGCAAAGAGGGGATAAAACTGCCTGGCTTGGGGGCCCACCATTTCATCGGCGAAATGGTAAACCGTTTCCAAAATCCATTCCATGACATTTTGCGCGCCCCGTGGAATCTGGAGCATTTGGCGCGCGGACAACCAGGAAAAAACACCGATAATCAACACCGCCAACAAACTCATCAACACACTGGCATCAAAGGGCAGATGAAATTCTACAGCTTCTGGCACCGCGTTCATGCTTGGTCCCCTTCATCCATGGATGGCACGCAGGATTGCGGCCGGAAGTTGAAACATGGTATACCCGACCACCACGGCCCAGATGTCCACTGCGGGCCAGATGACGGCAAGTAAAAACACTCCGCCCACCACCAAGTACCGCAACACCGCCTGCCAGACGTACTTTCGGTGATGAAAGACCGTGCCGGCCACAAAAAGCCTTTGTACTGTCAACCCTACCCATACAAAGCTTATGGCTCCCGCTATTTGGCCCAGCAACATCCCCAACGCCCAAGCGGGAAAACCGCGCCACCATAACAGCACGGGAACCGCCAAACCGCCGGCCAACAGCACCATCCATCTTCTCGGCATTATTTGGTCCGCTCTTTTTTCCCCAATGCGGCGACAATTCTCGCCACATTATAGAAGCCGGCGATGATGCCCATGATCAGGAAAAACAAAGTCAACCAGGGACGCAGACCCAGCCAGCGATCCAGCCACACGCCTATTGCCAGCCCGATAAAGATGCAGGCAACAAGCATGATGCCAGCCATGCTGGCTTGGCCCATCTGGTGATATTTGTGATGATTGGCTGCAGGCATCCCGCTTATCGGTTGAAGTCGGCGGGTTTTAGATCCTGAAAAAACTTTTTAAACTCAATTTTTTCTTTTTCGTACTTGGATTTATCGGTAATGCTCGCTTCCACAATAACCTTTTCGGACACGAAAATGGAGCATTCCGCCCGCAAGCCCAGCGCGATGGCATCTGAAGGCCTGGCATCAATTTCCCATTCCTCGTCGCCCCTGGTCAGGGTGATCCGGGCGTAGAAAGTGTTGTTTTGGATGTTGTGGATCAATATCCGGTCAATGGAAACCCCCAGGGTTTCTAAAATCGACTTCATCAAGTCGTGTGTCATGGGGCGTGGAACGTTGATCTTCTCCAGCGCGATTAAAATGGCATCCGCTTCATAGATGCCGATCCAAATGGGAAGGTATCTCTTTTCCTCGGGATCGGTGAGAATGACCACGGGGATTTTTGAATTCGCATCCACTGCCAATCCTTTTACTTTCATCTCTACCATATCGCATTCCTCCTCAATCGAGAAAGGATTATACAAAAAGCAGGAAGGCAGGACAAGGATTATTTGTATTTCCCGATACTGCAACGATTCTATCTCTCTATTGTAATTTTCGGCCGCGTTGGCGATTCATAAAGAGTCTTTTTATGCGTTGCGCGGCATTATGTATTCTGTTCCTTAAAAACCTCCGCCTCAAACCGGCACATCACCGTTCCGGGCTCCTCCCAGGCCCGCGGCGGCAAACCGGCTTTGTGCACGCACAATTCATATAAAAAGGTATTCAGATCCCAGCCCGTCTCCTTGGCAACTTGGGGCAGAAACACCCCGCTGCATCGTCCACGCCGAATCAATACTCCGTCGCGGCCCAGGACGATGTCTTTGTCGGATGAAACCTGCCGGAGGGGGGTGAGCACGGATATTTCTATGCCAATATCATCGACTTCCTGCTCCTGCACCGGGGAAAAACGGGGATCCTCCAAAGCCGCTGCCGCCGCCATATGCACCACGGTTTCGGTCAGAGGTCCTTCGCTCTCGATCAAGCCGATGCATCCCCGCAGCATCTTTTTCTTTGTCAGCGTGACAAAAGCACCGCCGCGCAGTTGCTGCAGCTGTTCGCAGCCCGGCGTGGTGGCGCCTGCATCCGGAAGGGATTGCCTGCGGACTGCCGCCAGCAACGCTGCCCGCGCCAGTTGTAAAAGCGCCTGTTTTTCCTGCGCTGTCAACACCATACCCGGATTCCTCCTGTAAAGACCAGCGGAGATCCGCCCACATCAAACAACAGAATCCGGCAGCCGTCAACGCTTTTCGAAGGTGGGATATGCGCGGAAAACCGTCTAGCGTATCTCGTCGTGTGGATAAAAATGCTTCGCCAAGGCCTCGCCCAAGCGTTGAATGACTACTTGGATCATTTCATGATCTGTTTTTATGCCGTACGGCACGCCGCCTTCTCCGCCGGTGGTATAGGTCGCGTATTCGGTTTGTTCCCGTTTTGCCCATATAATCTTTCCGGTTTCGGTGTCGATAAAACGGATGGTGGCCGCGCCCGTTGCCACCCGCTGGGGATGCAGGCTGGTTGGTTGTATGTCGCCAATCGACACAGTCGTGCTGCCGGTCACAATTGCTTTCACCCCCAATAAACGCCCGACCTTAATGGCTGATTCTAAATTGAGGTACCCATCCCGGTTCAGATTCTGCTCTTGTATCAGGGTATCAATCCTCGACCGTTCCACCATTTCGAGTTCAGGCGCTTTTTCCATAATCCTCACCAGGATTTCATCCGCCAACTGATGACCAACGGTGGATAAAAAGCTGTCTGTTTCAAAAGGCAGAATAGCCACCCGGTTGTACGTTGCCATATCAGCCGACGGCTGGACTAAAACCCGTGTGCCGCACCCATTCAACTCAATGCACCCCAGTAGCAACCCGGCACTCATGGCGAAGATCACCTTTTGCATACCCTTGCTCCTTCATCATTCTTTGTGGGTACTATCATAGCATATTTTAGACACCGTCGTCCAGGAAACGCATCGTGCCTGCTGGAAACCTGCCTGGGGGCACGGCAAATCACGGATACGATGGCATGGAGCAGCAAGCGCACGGCTGCAACGCGTCTATATCCGGAGGGTCAGGCCATCATATGCCAGTTTGATATCCGGCGGCAAGTGGCGTTCCGTCTGGGTATGGCCCAACAAATGACACATATGTGTAAAAAAAGTCCTCCGGGCCCCGATACGCTTGGCCTCGGACACAGCTTGTGACAGGTGAAAATGCGTCTCATGCGGCAAGGGCCGCAAGGCGTCCAGTACCAGCACCGAAAGACCCCTCAACAAGGGGTAGGAAGCTGCGGGAATTCTGGAGACATCGGTTAAATAAGCAAAATCACGGATCCGATACCCCATGACTCTGATCCTGCCATGCCACAAGGGTATGGGAATAATGTGTGCCTTTTCGATGCAAAATCCGGCCTGGACAGCATGCAGGGCCAGCCGGGGCTTTCCTCCTCCCTTTTGCGTGTTGCGAAACACATAATCAAACCGCCTCCTGACCTGTTGCAGCGCCGTACGGGAACCGAAAATAGGAAAATCTTTTTCTTCCCGTTCGGAAAAAATTCTCACATCATCCAAGCCCGCGATATGATCAGCATGCGCGTGGGTAAGCAACAAAGCGGTAACCGCATCGATGCCGGCAAGCAGCAGCTGTTGCCGCAACTCCGGCCCGGCATCCACCAGGATGGCGGCGCCCTGCTCCTTGATGAGGATGGAAGCCCGCGACCTTTTATCCCGCGGATTCCGTGATCTGCAGACAGCACAGCGGCAGCCGATCACCGGAATCCCATGACTGGTACCTGTGCCCAGAAAATGAATCTCCATCCATCCCTCGCGTGACAAGAATACTGGCGGTCCCGCCCGGCCTTTTCGGCTATCCCGGCCCTTGGGCAGGAACCGTGGCGGTCCACATCCCGGCGGAGTGTCGCCAACGCCGCGGTTGCCCGTGCTGGTAAATGACCT
>JAFGIQ010000199.1 GCA_016929575.1 candidate division FCPU426 bacterium | reverse complement strand
TCAAGAACCGGGGCTGGCAGGGCTGGAAATAAATGTCTCCTGTCCCAACGTTCACGCCGGCGGCATTGAATTCGGCCGCGATCCTGTCATTCTCAAAAAAATGCTGGGCGACTTGAGAAAGGCCACCACCCTGCCGTTGTGGGTCAAGCTTTCCCCCAATGTCGCGGACATCATCCCCCTGGCCCAGACCGCTGCGGACAACGGGGCCGACGCCCTTACGGTGATGAATACGCTGATTGGCATGCGCATTGATGTCCGCACCCGGCGGCCGGTACTGGCCAATGTCACCGGCGGCTTGTCCGGGCCGGCTGTTATGCCCGTGGCCCTGCAGTTGGTTTATAAAGTCAGCCGCGCGGTTAAAATGCCTGTTGTGGGTGTGGGCGGGATTGAAACCGCCGCCGACGCGCTGGAATTCTTTATGGCCGGGGCCAGCGCGGTGCAGATTGGCACAGCCACTTTTCGGGATCCGGCAGCCGCAGAGCGCATTGTCTCCGGCGTGTCTGCGTATCTTGTCCGCAACCGCATTTCCTCCATACAAGACATCATCGGAGCGGCCTGGTCGTGAGTGTTCTCACCTTTTTACATGAGGCGGCAGCCATGGATGTGGCGCTGTTTCGTTTTATCAATGATACCCTCTATCTCCGGTCTGTGGCCCAGGCCATATATTTTTTGGCGCATGACCGGCTGATACTGGCGGTATTGTTGGCAGCGGCGATCGTCTATGGCTACCGGGCGGGATGGAGGACAGCGGCGGCGGTTTCCCTATGGGGTGCAGTGGCGGTTTTGCTTGCCAACTTGTTTCACAACCAGGGGCTCAAATATTTTTTCAACCGGCAGCGGCCTTTTCTATCTTTGCCGGATGTTCATTTATGCGTGCCGCTGAATGACTTGTCGAATGTTTCACTTTCTTTTCCATCCACGCACGCGGCCAGTGCAGCCGCCCTGGTGGTGGTGGCCGCCTGTTTGGACAGGCGCCTGACGGGATATGGGATCCTCTTTGCCCTGGTTATCGGCTTGGGGACGGTGTATTCAGGCGGACACTATCCCGCCGATGTGCTGGCCGGATATTTGCTGGGAGCGGGTGTGGGTTGGGCGGTCTACCGCTTCAGCCTCGGACTCTGGCCGCGGGATGCGGCAACATGGTTGATGAATAAAAAAGGGGACTAGCATGCAGGGAAAAAAATCAGGCCATTTTTGCTCCGCCTGCCTGGAACAGGCCAGGATTGCGGGAGCATATGCAAACCCCCGGCAAAGCTGGCAGCGCTTGCTCTTGCTCGCGTGCTGTCTGCTCGGCTGGTTGGCGGCGCAGCCGGCGGTTTCCGCTGAGGAGAGCGCCGGTGCGGATTCACCGGCGGCGGGTGCGTCCGGCACGGAGGACTTTTGCCGGACCGTGCCGGTGCTGTGTTATCATCGCTTCGGCGCCTATACGGACCAAGACCCCTACTCGGTCACGCGGGAGGAATTCACGCGCCAGCTGGAGATTCTCCACGAGGAGGGATTTAGCCCCATCACGACGGAAACCTTATTGGCCGGGTGGGAAGAAAAAGCGCCATTGCCGTCCAAGGCGGTTGTGATTACGGTAGATGACGGTTACAAAGATTTCAGGAAACAGGCGGAGCCGCTGTTGCGCCAGCGGGAATTTCCGGCGGTGCTCTTTATCTACACGGATTTCATCGGTGCACGGCTGGGGCTTACCAGGGCAGACCTGCAAGAATTGCAGTCGGCGGGGTATGAGATCGGATCGCATTCGGCATCGCACCCCAAATTGCCGAAGATAACATCTTCCCGAAATCCCCAGGAGCGGGAGGAAATATTGCGCCGGGAATTGTCCGGGTCGCGAAAAAAACTGCAGGAGTGGTCCGGAGGAAAAGTGATTGCCCTGGCCTACCCCTACGGGCTATGGGATGCGGAGGCGGCGACAAGCGCGCAACAAGCGGGATATCAACTGATGTTCACGGTCGATCCGGGAACCAATACCCGGGAAACACCCAGGCATGGTCTGAAAAGAAACATGATTTTACGCGGAATGCGCGAACAGACTTTCCGACGTCTGCTCTATGAAAAGGAACTGCCGGTTATATCATGGCAGCCTGAACCTGGCAGCCATGTGCCCGGGCCCCTCCGGCGGGTGGAAGTGACCTTGGCCGCAGGGTTTGCAGACGAACTCGACGCCGGCAGCATTCGCGCGCAGAAAGGTTCAACCTGGCTGCCCGTCGCTTTTGCCCCGGAGACCGGAACCATTGTCATGGCTTTTTCACAACCATGGAGGAGCGGCACAGAACAAATCGTGCTGACCGGGCGGGCCAAAAAGGACCGGGTTTTGTATAAACAAAGCTGGCAGTTGCATGTAGAGGCAGGACAGCCAAGAAAGGAATGAAAAGGGCGATGCTCAAACCCAAAGACCGTTTATTCGTTGCTTTGGATGTGGATGATTTACACGCCGCAGATGTACTGATAAACCGGATGCAGGGCGTGGTCTCGCAGTACAAACTGGGTGCGCAACTGCTTGCAGCCGCAGGGCCTGAGGCGGTACGGCATTTAAAAAGGCGGGGATACGGCGTTTTTTATGATGCCAAATTTCATGATATTCCCAACACGGTGGAAGCAGCGGTGAAAAACGCCTGCCGACTCGGCGTCACTATTGTCAATGTGCACACCACCGGCGGAACCGCCATGATGGCCGCAGCCGCGGCCGCAGCGCGGGAAGTGGCCCGCAAACTGCGCCAGCCGAAAACCATGGTGCTGGGGGTGACGGTTTTAACCTCGCTGAGTCAAGGCGTTGTGAACAAGGAATTGTGCCTGCGCCGGCAGCTGCGGTCGTATGTTGTGCATCTGGCAAAACTGGCGCAAAAGGCCGGATTGGACGGAGTGGTGGCAAGTCCGATGGAAATAGAAGCCATCCGCAAGGCCTGCGGCCGGGATTTTATTATTTTAACGCCGGGCATACGGCCCGCGGGATCCGACCAAGGCGACCAAAAAAGGACCATGACGCCCAAACAAGCCATTGCTGCCGGCGCGAATTTCATTGTGGTGGGACGGCCGGTGTATCAGGCGTCCGATCCCTTGCAGGTGGTGCGATCCATCTATCGGGAAATAGAGGAGGCGGAATAATGAAAGAGGCGGAAGTGCAAGCGGTGTTTGAAAAAGCCCAGGCGCTCTTGCACGGGCATTTTATTTTGAGCTCCGGCAACCACTCCAACCGCTACTTGCAATGCGCGCTGGTCACGCAAAGGCCGGCGGTGGCTGCCCGGCTGGCAGAAGCCCTGGTGCAAAAACTTCCGCAGCGGGAGTTGGACATTGTCCTGGGTCCGGCCGTGGGCGGCATTGTCATTGCCCAGGAGTTGGCGCAGGCGCTATGGCGCGCCGGCAATAAAAAAGTAAGGGCCTTGTTTTGCGAGCGGGCGGCAGGAAAAATGGCACTGCGCCGCGGATTCGCCATTGCGCCGGGGGAGACGGTTGT
>JAFGIQ010000198.1 GCA_016929575.1 candidate division FCPU426 bacterium | reverse complement strand
CGTGAAATTGTCCACATCCGCCCCGCCGGTCAGTTTCAGGATGGTTTCCGGCCGCACACCCAGACGCAAGGCGCGTTCGCGCAAGGCTTCGGAAATCACCGTGGTGCCGAGGGTGCGCCGGCGGAAATGCTCTTCATACCAGGTCTCCACCGCGCCAAAGAATAATTTGATCAGCGGATTGGATCGTTCCTCAATAACGCCTCCGCGCCCCCACCAGTCCGCCCAATCCATGACCAGCGGCATGCCGCGGCGCTGGGCCGCCAAAGCCGGATGAATGACCACCGGCCGGGAGTCAAAGGCATGCACCAAATCATAGCTTTCTTTTTTCAGCCTGCGCAATCTTTGCCAGACATCCCACGGATCCCAGCCCGAGCGGCCGATACCCCAAAAAAGATCCGGGAATTGTACCACCCGGACTCCCTGCAAATACGCCTCTTCCACCCCCAGCCGCCGCCGGGGATGGATGGTATACAGGGTCACTTGATGTCCGCGTTTGACCAGGTATCGTCCCAGATGATAGCAGCGATAGTAGGTCGACCGCCACATCACATTATGATTAAGAAACAACACCTGCACGGATAGCGTTTTCCTTTCGCGGCGCTTTAGAAGGCCTGCACTTTTTCAAACACGCGAATCATTTGCCTGGCTGCTCCCTCCCAGGTGTATTTCAGGGCCTGTTTTTTCCCGGCCGCCTGCAGCCGCCGGCGCAGGCTTTCATCTTCCAGCATGATTTTCATTTTTTCACTGATATCTCCCACTTGGTAGGGATCGCAGTAAAAAACACCCTCGCCGCAGATTTCAGGCAGACTGGTGACTTTGGAAACCATCACCGGAGTCCCGCAGGCCATGGCTTCCAGGGGTGGAAGACCAAACCCTTCGTAGAGCGACGGATAGGCAAAAACCGCGGCGGCATTGTATATCAGCGCCAGTTCGATGACATTGAGATATCCCAAAAAGATGACGTGTTCCTTCATTTGCCGAATCAAATCCATAATGGCACTGTTTTTCCAGCCCGAGAAACCCACCAACACCAGTTTATATTCGCGTTTTAAATATGCCGGCAGGCGCATATATGCCTGCAGCAGATTGCCGATGTTCTTGCGGGGTTCAATGGAACCAACAAAAAGCACAAAGTGCTCGGGAAGGCGCAGTCTGGTTTTAAGTGCGCGCACCTCTTCTTCCGCGTATTTTTTAAAAAGCGAAGTTTCAATCCCCATCGGCACCACGGCCACCCGGTCGGCGGAAAACCCCAGTATTTCCCGGGCCTGCTCTTTGATGAATTGCGAGTCGGTGGTAATAATATCCGATTGTTCGATCCGCTCGTAAAAATATTTTCTGAAATAATTGATGCGGTCCCCAGGATGCCATTCAGGATACAAGTGGAAAGAAAAATCATGCACCGTGGTAACAAGCCGCTTGGCCCGGATGCCTGTGGGAATGTAATTGGGTTCGTAATACACGTCGATTTTTTCCCTTTGGGAACGCAGGCGGTTGATGTCTTCCAGCCCTTTTTTAATGATCTCGCCCAGATAGGGTATTTTTTTGATGTAGGGTTTGGATTTTTTCAGAATGGTGAATTGCAGTTCACGGACATCTTCCTCCGGTTCCCGGGAGCTTTGCAGTTTCCGGCTGAAATATCCGTAATAAAAAAAATATTTGTTGTTCTGATCCAACTCCAGGAGGTATTTGGACAGGTTGTAAATGCAGTTGCCAATGCCTGTAAGTTTTGAAAGCAAAGGGATAGCGTTGATGGCAATACGCATGGGACGATCTCTTCCCATCCCGGTTTCAGGCCAAGGACGCCGGAAACCGCAATGCATTGGTATCCTACCCTGCGGGGACTGCTATGATACAACCGTGACGCCAGGGCAAAAGCCCCGCCTGTTTTCCCTGCCCGCCGGCGCTAAAAAACAAGGTGCGTCTGCAGCGCCTGGTTTGCGCACCTCTTGGGCTTGCGGCCGTGCTTTTGCTGCCCCACGGAAACCCTATACAGGAGGGGATGCGTCGGGTTGCCAGGAAAGCCATTACTGTCCGTACGCACCCGCCATTGGCGCTGTCCCGGCTTAGAGCAAAGTGTAGCCCGCAGCCGAAGCATCGCGCTGAAACATCTTCACCGTATCCAGCGACAGTTCCTGCAAGTCCATGCCGATCAGGGCCATTTTCTTTAAAATATCCGGGGTGACCGTGATAATCCTGCATCCGCAGCTCTGGGCCTGAAAAACATTCAGCAATTCCCTGGAGCTGGCCCAAAGCAATTCGGCTTTTGGTTTGGCTTTCAATATTTCCGCCGCTTTGCGCATCAGGGGCATGGGATCCCTGCCGGTATCGGCAATACGGCCGGCGAAAACCGAAACAATTGCCGGGGTTTTTTTATGCAGCGCGCGCGCGACCTCGCGCACTTGGGGCAGCGTTAACATGGCGGTCACATTGATGCACAAACCCTCCGCAGACAGCTTTTTAATCAGGGGCACGGTTGACAGGCCCTGGGTGTTGGTGATGGGGATTTTAATATTGACGTTTTTACCCCAGCTGGCAATCTGGCGGGCTTCCTTTTCCATGGTCGCCAGATCGTCGGCAAAGACTTCAAAGGAGATCGGCAGGTCCCTGATTTCCCGCAGCACCTCCGCGGCAAATTTTTCATAGTCACTTACCCCGGCTTTGCGCATCAGGGTCGGATTGGTGGTAAACCCTTTGACCACGCCCTCGGCATATGCTTTTTTCATTTCCCCGATATTGGCGCCGTCCGCGAAAATTTTTATTTTTAATTTTGCTTTTGCTTTCATATGCTCTCCTGTCCTCGCTTCCTGGTATTTGGATAAAATGGCTGCTGCCGCGGCCAGGTTGGCCGCTGTATAATCCGGCCGGCTTTGACCCCGTTTTTTCCGGGAACGCGTTTCTGTCAGCAGAATGGTCCTCAATCCCGCATTTTGTCCGCATAAAATGTCGCTGTCCTGATCGCCGACCAGCCAGGAGTTTTTCGCATCCAGGCAATGTTCGGCCACGGCCTTGTGCACAAAATAAGGATTTGGCTTCCGGCACTCACAAGCTCCGGAATAGTCCGGCACGATGCCCTGCGGATGATGATAACAATAATAGTAGGCCCTAAACCGGATGCCTGCTTCCGTCAGCCAGGCATGCAGCTTGGCCTGGATGGCCTTAATCTCTTCCAGGGTGGTTTTTCCCTTGGCATAACTGGGCTGGTTGGATATCAGGATCAATTCCCAACCCTGCTGCTGCAAATCCCGCAGGGCCTGCAGGGCTCCTGGTTGCAGCTTCATATCGCGCACGTCATGCGGAGATTCGTATTCCCGTGTTGTTGGATTCCAGACCAGTTGATTGATGACGCCGTCGCGGTCCAGAAAAACAGCGGGTTTTACTTTACAGATTCCCATTTCATCTCATGTGCCTTGATCTGGGGATGGGTCACCAGCAGATGCCATAAAACCGCCTGAAACGCCTCGGCATGCGGGGTGACGGTTTCAGCATTAACCACCGGCACCAGGATGGCGGCATCCGCCACCTGGGCGGTATATCCTCCGTCCCGGCTTATAATACCGATGATTTTCGCCCCTACGCTGCGGGAGTATTTTAAAGCCTGCACCAGATTGGTGCTGATGTTTTTTTCCTCACTGCCGCCCCCGACGGAAAAAACCAAAACACAATCCCCGGCGCGCAGGCGGCTCCCCTGGAGCCAGTTGACAAAAACCGTTTCCCAACCCTCGTCGTTGACCCGCGCAGTCAGTTCCGAGACATTATCCGTTGGTGCATAGGCCTCCATGCCTGCAATTTTGCGAAAGTCATTCACCGCATGCGTGGCGTTGCCTGCACCTCCGCCCACGCCTAAAATGAAAAGCCTCCCCTTCTGCTCGCGTGTGGACCGCAGGATCTCAACGGCTTGCGCCAAGGTATTCTTGTCGACTGCGCCAGCAATTTTTTTTACCTCTTCCAGATACATGTCAATATATGCGCGTACGGACATCCTTCCACCTCACTGATCTTGACGTTGTAGGTACTCCTCGGTTTCTTTCAAACCGGCAAAAGATCCGATCTCATAAAAACGCTCATGCACCTCGTACCCCAGCAGCTGACGCCGGGCGATCAAGGCCTGATACACCTGGGCCAGGTCAAAAGCCGTTTTTCGGTCCCAGGCGGCCAGGGCCCCGGGGGTTAAAATTCCCAAACCGTAGTCAATGTATTGCATGTCCGGGGTGCGGTTCTTTTTATCGTAGCGGGTGATTTCCCCGTCGTGAAAGACCACATTGCTTTGATCCCACTGGTCTTGATTGCGGTAAAGCGTCATGAGACCCTCGCGGGAATAGCGGTTATAATACTCAACAATACGCTGAAAATCAATATTAATATAGGAATCCCCGTACATGACTAAAAAAGCGTTGTTGCCCAGCAGGGGCAAAGCCCGGTGCAGTGCTCCGCCTGTGCCCAGCAGCTGCTCCCCGTCATAGGAAAAAACAACGTTTACGTCAAATCGCGAGCCGTCGCCCACGTACGACGCGATCTGTTCTCCCAGATACCCGGCACAGATCACCACCCGGCGGATGCCGTTGCGGGCCAGTAGCCGCAATTGATGTGCGATAAAAGGCTTGCCGGCTACCTCGATCATGGCCTTGGGTATGGTATGGGTTACGGGGTGAAGGCGGGTTGCCATTCCGCCGGCAAGCAGGGCCAATGGCAAAGATGGTTGCATATACTCCTTCCATCATGGGGCGAAGTCCCACGGTATTTTGCCAAAAGGGTCAAAAGCCGTGGGGCCCCTGATTCAATCGGGGGGCAGGGCAAATCGCCGAAGCGCCAGAATGCTCCGCGGATAAAAACGACTCCTGGCTGCCAGGTTTTCCCCACACCATTCCCTAGCCGTTGTTGGCAGCAAACCGCTCATTCAGTTGCTCAGCAAGCCGCTTCCCCCGCCGGATAACCTCGTCCATGTTGATGTATTCAAATTCGCCAAATCGCCCCAGCAACTGTATTCCCAGCGATTGCAAGTAATCGCGCAGGCAGCCGACCAGCCGCTGGTAATCCAAGTCATACACTACGTACCCATAGGGGAAATTCCTTATTTCCGTTGCCACCACTTCGTTTTTATGTAAAAACCCCAAGCGTTCCAAATCAGCGATGACTCTCTCCACCAACGCCTCATCCGGCACTTGGTACAGCGCGTGCCTGTTCCAGGTGGTCATTTCAGCTATAATACTTGATTTGCCCGCCGGAACATTGGCACGGCTGAAATAGCCCATATAACACAGCCGGTGAAAAACCGCGTCTGCTTGCGGAACATATACCGCGCTTTTATCCATCAGTCCCTCATGGTTCACCCCGACTAAAACGACCCGCACTTGATTATACCTCAGTTGCGAAACCGCCTGGGTAATTTTGGCCGGAATACCTTCCAGGCAGGAAACCAACTCCGGAAGGGGAATGGTCGAAACCACTTCATCATATTCCCGCTCGATGGTGCCGTCGGACACCAGCCATTTTCTCCCGCTTTTTTTCAGTTTCTTAATCTCGTAATTGGTGATGACCTGTGCATCCGGCCTGCACATGGCCGTAACCAGGGCTTCAATGCCGCCGGTGGCCGGATACAGGAAATGCAGCTGGTGGAGATAACCTTCGGTCTCAATGCCTACGGCGGATTTGACCACATCTTCCAAAGGCGGCCTGGGGACCCTCTCCACCCATCCCAACTCCATATTCTCCAGGGGTTCCTTCCAGATTTTGCTGTTGTAGGGCACCAAATAGTTGTTGGCTATGCCGTTGCCGAAGGTATAATAAATCCACTCCTTGAAATTGCGCGGCTTCGGATTCTCGTTTTTCAGGTAGGTGATAAGACAGTCATAGACATCTTCTTTATCCAAGGCTCCGAGCGCGTTTTCAAACGGGTATTTGACATAACGGTCTTTGAATAGAATCTGATTGTTGCGCCGGCAGTAATTCAGATTGCCGGCCAGCACCTCCTTGACCGCCTCCATGAGCGCCGCGTCCTTTGAAAAAAGGATGTGCCCGCCCACATCATAATGAAAACCTTGTGTGCAAAAAGAGCGGCACAAGCCGCCCAGCCGGTCCTCTTTTTCCAGAATTTCACTCTCCGGTTTTAAAAAACGGTTTAAAGTAACGGCGCTCAGTCCGCCCCCCAGTATGCCAATGCGCATCATCTTCCCCTTCGTTTATCCGCCAAAGCGTATTTTTAAAATCCTTTTCAATGTCCACCAGGCGCTTTCCCAGGGCCGCATGGTAGAGACGCCGATCCGTTCATGGTAGTCGATAAAAACCACCTTTAGTTTTTTTCCCTGCTGCAGGGGGCGCAAAAGCAGCTCCACCGGCAAAGCCGCGCCCTGGTGCTGATATTTCATCCCGCCAATCAAAGTTTTACGATAAGCCCGCATGCCGCTGTGCAAGTCGGTAAGCCATTTGCCGAAAAGCAGCGAAGCCAAAAGGGCGAAGCCCGCGTTGGCGAAATAATTTATCCAGGGCATGGCAGCGGGTTTTGTCCGCAGGCGGGAACCATCGACCATATCATAGCCTTCCGCCAGAACCAGGCG
>JAFGIQ010000197.1 GCA_016929575.1 candidate division FCPU426 bacterium | reverse complement strand
CCATTGGGAGGGCAGCCTCGACTGCGAAAAAATGGAAAAACAAGGCTTTTTCGCAGACGCTTTCTCACCATACCTTGGATACTCCTACAAACAGTGGTTGAATATGGCATAATAAATAGTGATTTGACCCAGCCTGTTGAAGCCGGGGGCATCTCCGCCATAAGCGGAGATGCGGCATAGATAATGCCTTTCTACCACTCAGATCAAAAATCCCCGCTCTAAAAGAGCGGGGATTTTTATCTTTGGGGGATGCTGTATATCAAAGGAACACGAGGCGGGGTGGTCACTGCTGAAAAATGGCCAGATGCATCCTTCAACTTCTCACTTTGCTGATCATGAAAGCGCCCAACAAGCCGAAAAGACAATTGGCAATCCAGACTGAGACTACAGGAGAGAGCGTGCCGTTTTTGCCGAACGATGTGCCAACGGCAATGAAACCGATATAGAAAAAACCAATAACCACAGTGATGACAAAACCAATAGCGGTCCAGACAATGGCCCTTTGCCCGGTGGGAAAAAGGAAAGGAATGGCCACGCCCAACAGGGCCAGGACAAAATTGGCAAAAGGAAAGGCGATTTTTAAATGCAGATTCACCTCTTCCAACCTGGGATCAGACCCCATTTCCCGTAAAAGACGTATTTGCTGGTAAAGCTCTTTCATGGGTGTGGCGAGAATCTGATCCTCCTCCTTTTGCTGGCGGATGAAATCACCGGGTGCTTCCCGGAAAGGCAGCGCATAGGTAGCAAAATTATCATAATGGACCACCTGGCCCTGTTCGTCGAAATAGCGCAGGGTGCCATTTTCGAAAATCCAATGCTTGTCTTTCCAATAGGCGGAAGGGGCGTCCACCCTTTGCGTGATGAAGCCGCCGGATCCCAATTGCAATAAAATAACATCCTGCATCTGGCCGCTTAAGGCGTCCAGGTAGCGGGTATGCAGGATTCTGTTGCCGGACAGACGCCGGGTGACCCAGTCGCGGTGAAAACGGAAAAACTCATCGGATTTTTGCTTTATATTGACGCGCATGATGTGGTGGGCGCGGGGATTGGTATAGGGGATGACGATTTCATTGAAAACCAGAACCACACCCACCAGCATGAGGGCGGCCGAAAGAATAGGCAGGGCGATCCGGTGGAAACTAATGCCGCAAGAGCGCATGGCGCTCAGTTCATTGTGGCGGCCGAGTTGTCCCAAAGAAAATAAGACGGAGAGCAAAACCGCCAGCGGCAGCACCTGCACAAAGATAAAAGGCAGCACATACATGTAGTATAAAAAAATCAGGGTAAACGAAGGGTGATGGGTGACAAATGTGCGCATGTCATCAACCAGTTTGGCAATGACATACAAACCCACGAATACCATGCTGGTGAAACACAGGGCTTTGAAAAACTCGGCCAGCACATAGCGTGAAATGATCCTCATTTTCTTCCCTCCAGCCTGCGCCAGGTGCGGGGGAAAAAGGGCGGTTTTTCGCTTAAAACCCAGGCCAGCCCGTAAAGACCGGCAGCGGTCAGAACAAAGTTGGGCAGCCACATGGACAAAAAGGGATCGATGCGCCCATCGGCGCCGAAGGTTTCACCCAGGGAAATAAAAATGTAGTACAGAAAGATGAGCGCCACGGCGATGAAGTAGGAGAAGTAGCGTCCCGAACGCGGGGCCAGAATGCCGGCCGGCGCGCCGATGAGAATAAAAGCCAGACAGGCGAAGGGGATGGAGAATTTTTTATGATATTCCACATGCAGCAGGTTGACATCCTTGCCTTCGGACGACCACTGCTTTATTTGTTCCTGGATTTGGCGCATGGACATTTCCCGGGCGCCCCTTTGCACATTTTTATCGCTGTCGGCCAATTCGCGGTGGATATCCAGATCCAAAAAGGTGGTGGCAAAATCAATGCGTGAAAAAAGGGCGCGGTTGTCTTTTTGCACCACCTGCATATATCCGTTTTCAAGCTTGAGCAGCACCCGCCGGTTTTGCTGGTCGCTGATCAATTGTCCTTTTTTCGCCATGATGGTCCGCACCGGTTCGTCGGATTTGGCGCCGCGGACAAAGACAACGATATCCTTGAGTTCGCCGGTGACTGGGTTTTTATCATCCACCCGGAATACGTAACCGTCAAAGTCCTCGATAAAAACGTGCTCGCGGATAACGATGGCGGCCCTTTGCCGGACAATGTCATAGTATAAATGACGGTAGGCAAAATTGGCTTCGGGCAGGATGGTATTGTTAAAAAAAGCCATGGCCACCGTCAACAAAACGCCGAATGCAAGCAAGACCTTTAATAGGGGCAGGGGAGAAATGCCGGAGGCTTTCATGGCCATGATTTCATTATCGCTTTTCAAACGTGAAAAAACCACAATCACCGCCACCAGGCAGGCCATGGGAATGGTGATGGCAAAAGTGGCGGGTAGAATAAAAATGAGCAATTTCAGGACAATCCAGACTGAAACACCGTATTCCACAATCAAGTCTGAAAGCGTAAAGATTCTATCCATGACCAGGATGAAGGTGAAAATGGTCAAGCCCATGACAAAGGGGAAAAACAATTCCCGCATGATATAGCGCTGGAGGGTTTTCATGGTATACGTTCTTTGCCATTCCCGTATTTTACTAATGCAGTTCCTGATTCCGGCTTATAATTATATGCGAAAAAGAAACGGAATTCCCTTATTTTTTTACCGTTTTTCATCACCACCATGGGAGGCAAGGGCTCGATGCGTTCGAAGTATTTTACCAGGTGCTCATGTTCCCAGTGGAACTCGGCAACATACAGGGCGTTGTATCCCTGCAATTGCCGGGAGCGGTCCCAAAAGCGGTACTGGCTGTTTGCCGGCTGCCGCAGGGGCAATAATTGCACTTCCGGACGACCGGGCGTGTAAAAAGAAAGGATGCTGGCGATTTGGTAGCGCCGTGAAGCCAAAAAGACCGGAACCCGGCTGCGGCGCCTGAATTCAGATAAAAGACTTCCGGTTTTTTGACCAGCTTCGGACCAGCCGCGGATGCGATTTACAGATTCGGCGGCGTTTCCTTTTACTGGCAGGATGCCATAGGCGACTTCCACGTGTGCGGTAATAGTCATCAGCATGCCCGCGGCCAGACTGAAAAGTGCCCACCGGCGTGCCGCACGGGCATGCCTGGTTGACAATAAAGACGTCAGCCATCCGGCTAAAATAGCCAGGGCTGCCGGATAAGCCGGGGCCGGCCAGTTGGCATACACTTCTGTCCGCCAGGAAAGTAGAAAAAAGAAGATTAAAACCGGGCCCGAGAAGCAGGCAAGAAACAAATGCGGTTCAGCAGCGGTCGAAAGGCGCGCCCATTTTTTCCAGGCGATGGCAGGGGCGGCCAAACAAAATGCCCCGATGAAAGGAGTCATGACAGCGATTTGACCGCCCAGGAAACCAAGGGCTGTTTTCCAGGAGAGCGTAAACGCCTGGCGCACTCCCCCCAGATCTCCGACATGCCCGAAGGAAACCCAGCCGTGGGAAGCATTCCAGACGAGCACCGGCAAGACCAGGGCCAGGGTCAATAGACCGGCAAGATAAAGGTGGGGTTGGCGCCACCACTGTCTTTGCGGCGGAGAAAGCAGGATAAAAAGCAGCAGGCAGGGAATGAAAAGCGCCATTGTGAATTTGGCCAAAGCACCCAGGCCCAAAGCCAACGCCCCCAAAAACCATCCGGGGGCCCAGTGTTCGGCGGTTGCACGCCAAAAGGCGTACATCCCAGCGACCCAAAAGGAGACCATGATGGAATCGTGCATCATCAGCACCGCCCCGGCGGAAACGAGCAGCGCAGACTGCAGCCCCCAAAAACCATACCAGCCTGCCAGGGTGCTGCGAAACATACGGGTGACCAACTCGAAAAAAATCCAAGCCGTTAGCACCGAAAGCAGGACTGCGCCCAGACGGATGCTGGTTGCTGTTGCCTTCCCGGAGAGGGCAGTGAAAAAACGGATGACCAAAGCCAGCATCGGTCCTTGGTCAAAATACGCCCAATCAAGATGGCGCGACCAGGTCCAGTAATAGGCTTCGTCAGGGGACAACTCAAAGCTGCCGATGAAGAACAGACGAAAGACAGTGATGGTTCCCAGCGCCAGCCAGAATAATTTCCTGTATTTGTCCAAAGCAGCACTCCTTTGCCGTTTGCGAAAGAAAACAAAAAGACATTCTAGGCATGCGCCGTTTAACTGTCAAGCGTAGATACTGCTTTGGAGGGTAAAGGCGTATAATAACACGATTGCCTGCATACCTGACAAATAAAATACAATTATCGTCTTGCGGGTTTGACCGTATCCTGTGATAATATGAATCAATCGCAACCGGAGGGAATTTATTTTGTACCGGTCTTTTTACCGGTGCATGGGGGTATATTGTTGTTTTCCTACAACCCTAAAGTGCGTATGGGAGTAGTTGCCTGCAGCCTGATTTTAACCAGCCTTTGGTTTGCAACGGTAATACAAGCGCAAGCTGCCCAGCCGGATGTGGCGGAGCTGGAGGGAAACACTGCCAGCAGCTGGGCTTTGCCACAGGTTTCCTCCCCCGTAATCGACTCTGCAGGAGTGACGCCTGCCGTTGTTTCCGCGTCAGGTGCCAGTCTGAGTGCGGATACGCTGGTTACATCTCCAACAGCCGGCGCCACCCCGCCGGTCATAGCCACGGCGACACCGGTTGCGCTCAACCGGCCCGTCAATCTCATTGCCGAAGCTGGCGGGAAAAAGATTTTACTGGCCTGGGAACCCATCGCCGGACCTGCGGGAGCCAAGATTGCCTACCATGTTTTTCGCGGCTTGGAAAAACCCATTTACGAGCCCGAAGGGGATGCCCCCTGGCCCAAACCATTAAACTCCGACCCCTTGCTCCAGGAATACTTTCTTGATGCACCGGGAAATTCAAAGAAGCCGCCGGAGGCCAACCGCACGTATTATTACGCGGTCATGGCGGTGGATGATCAGGGACATAAATCACCATTATCCGAATCGCTGCGGGTGGTCAATGTAGCAGAATTGTCTCCGCCTACGGGACTGCAGGGACAGCCCGGCGACCGCTCCGTTCTCCTGTCCTGGATTCCGTCCTTTTCCGGCGGGCCCAATGGTTTGGCCGGTTACATTCTGTACCGTTCGGAACAAGAACAGGAGCGCGGCACGCCTGTTTTACCACGGCCGATTACAGCGGATAATTATACGGACAAGGGTGCGGACACCGCACCCTTGGTAAACGGCCAGACATATTATTACACCCTTCTGGCCCAAGATACCAAGGGCATGCTTTCCGAACCCGCGGGCCCCATTGCGGTATCACCTCTCCTGGCAGTGAGCGCCCCCCAAAACCTCACTGCCGCGGGCAAGACCGACGATATGATCGAATTGAAATGGTCGCCATCCCAGGACGGATCATTCAAGCTGCAGGGATACAATATCTACCGTCAATCAGATGTGGAGCAAGAACCGGTCAAGATCAACAAAGAGCTGTGCACGGGCAACATGTACATTGACTCCGCCCAAAACAGCACGGTGCAGCCGCTTTTAGGCCGCTTTTACACGTATACCGTCCGCGCAGTCGACGAGATGAACAATGAGGGTGCGGATTCAGCGCCGGCCAAATCCGGCCCCAAGATACCCATGGCTGTGCCGGCAACCGGTTTGATTTCCACCTCCATTCCCGGCCTTCCACCGGAATCCTCGCTGACCATCAGCGGTCGCAAAAAAATAGACGTCTCCTTCACCCAAGTGACGGCCATGAATGTCAGCAAGGATCCGCTTACCGGCCAGGAAGGCCCCACGGAACGGTATCCTTCCATTCATTCCGGCCTGACCAAGGGTTTTAATCTGGAACAGGAGCTGCAGGTCCGCCTGGAAGGCAAGGTGGGCAAGAAAATAACCGTGGATGTGGATTATGACGACACCAAGGAGGAACAGCGTAAAATCTCCATCATTTACGCCGGAGATCCTGATGAAGTCATCCAGGAAGCGGCCTTCGGCGATATTTTACTGGATTTGCCGCGCACGGAGTTTGCCGGCTACAATAAAAACCTCTTCGGCGCCAAAATCAAGGTGGCGCTCAATGATTTCCGCTTTACCGCCATAGGCGCCCAGACCAAGGGCATCACCGTAACGGAAAAATTCAAGGGCAACACTTCGCCGCGCATGTTGGAAAAACAGGACGTGGCCTTCACCGCTTTCCGGTATTACTACATTACCAAGGATTGGCCAGTGCAGGTGAACCATCCGGAATTGCCGGGCTATGACGCCGGCCAGCCTCGACACGGCATTGTGCCTGGATCTGAAAAAGTTTACGTCACCAATGGCGTGATGACCTCGGACACCATCACGGTGACCGGCACGGCGTATGGCCAGGAAATACGGTTCAATCTCCTGTCTTCCGGCGTCGATTACACCCTGGATTATGACCGGGGCGTCATCACCTTTGTGAACACGGTCCAGCCAACCTGGTTTATCTCCGTTGCCTATCGATATTTAGACGCTGCCGGCAACGAGCAAGCGGTGGGGTACAACGGCACGCTGGCCGATTTTTCGCCTGTCAACCTGCAGGTCCCGCCGGACGGCCACACCTCCGATGCCGCACATTTGATTCAATCCTACAACGCCGCCACCAATGCCAAGGATTACCGCATGATGCTCATGAACCGCTACTCCTTGGGCTACCAGAACATTCTGGATCCGCAGAGCGATCCGGACTTCGCCATCAAGGTGTATTACAGCAACGGCCAGGAATATTCCCCCCAGCTGCCCCAGCCTACGGACACCCAGAATGCGGAGCAGTATTATCGCATTGATCCCACTTTCGGCACGGTCCAATTCACCCACAGTTATCCCTTTCAGGAAAAGTATGTTTCCGATACCAACAACCAGTTTTTTGCCGACAGCTATTACGACAACCGCACGGATGCCTATAATACCCTGGGCAATCCGAATTTAACCTACGGGGCGGACAGCACGAACTACCACAAATTCACCATTCGCGTGGAGTTTAAAAACCTCATCACCACTTTTCAGTTGTCGCATTGGAACATCATCAAGAATTCCGAGATTATCAAAAAGGACGGGACCAAACTGCAGCGCAACACGGATTATTACATCGACTATGACATCGGCCTGGTCACTTTCATCAGTCCGGAGAGCATTGCCTCCAGTACCGAGATCACGGTCACCTACGAGTACCTGCCTTTTGGCGGCAAATTCCAGTCCAATCTTTTCGGAGCCCGGGCGGAATACGACCTCTGGGGCAAGAAATTATCCGTGGGCTCCACTTTCCTCTACAACGCCAGTCAGGCGCCGCTGGACATTCCGGATATCCGTTCCACGCCCACCTCGCTGTCCTTGCTGGACGGCGATGTGAAATTTTCCTTGAATCCGGTGGATTTTGGGGAAGTGAGTCTGCCCCTGGTGGGGAGTTTTACAGTGCCGCTGACCATGGATGTCACCGCCGAGACCGCATACAGCAGTTTTCAGACCAACACCTACCGCAAAGCAGGTGAAGACGGCGTGGCCATGGTGGACGGCATGGAAGGAGCGGACGAAATCCGCTACTTTGAGACCTCCAACAACAATTGGTTTCCGGCCAGCGCGCCGGCTATCATGACCGATCCGGATAACCGGCGCTATATTTACCAGACCGATGCTTTTGAAGTCGGGCATGCCCCTGTGGACAGCAATGACAAATCGCATCAATTGCGTTGGTACTACACGGATTTGAGCGCACAAACCTGGGACGCTTTTGTGTACCCGCTTTCCACCACCGGCAGCAATTTGCATGAATACCGGAATATTGAAATGTGGGTCTACTGTCCGCCCTCCGCGCAGAATGTCATGCTGCGGATAGATCTGGGCGTTATTCCGGAGGATTCCAACGGCAATGGCAATCTTAATTTTGAAGGCGACGGGCACATATTCTCCCCGGACGTGGACCAAGGCATTGTCAATACTTTCGACAATAAAAACCTGGTGCCTCCCACCATCAAAAGTGATCCCTCCGCACCCAATGGCATATATCCGGGCGGCGCTTTCCGGGGCTATTGGGGCGAAAACAACAACCGTCTAAACAGCGAGGATTTGGATCAGGATGATGAACTGGACAGTTATTACAGTTATTACGAGTACCAAAGCGCCTTGGTGCCCGGGCAATGGAACGCCATTCAAATCCCCTTGTCTGACTTTTCCGCGGTGCGCTACAACACCCCGGCGCCTCCGGACACCAATCCGCAGAGTCCCAGCTTTATGAGTTATATCAAGCATATGCGCTTGTGGGTCACCAGCCAGAGCAATACGCCGACTTCCAGCTATATCCAATTTGAGTCTATTCAACTGACGGGCAACAAATGGCAGCCCACCGGACTGGACGTTTACGGCAATCCCACCATCGAGCCTGCGGCCGGCACCTTGAATGCCACCAGCGTCAGCCTGGAAACCGATCCGTCATACGTGCCGGAAACGCACTTTTACATTTACGACGAGGACCAGGAAAAGGAGGAACTGCAAAACGAGCGGGCGCTCAAAGTGGAATTCAACGGCATAGACCGCAACACCACGGTTTCGGGCGCCAACACCATGCCGGCCTTTTACATCACCCGCAGCCTCACCGCCTCCACCACGGGGTACGACTACACGGGGTACCGGCAACTCCGCCTGGATGTGTTTAAAAAAAAGGTGTCCAATCCCGGTCAGATATTGTTTGTGCGCCTGGGCTTGGATCCCTATAACTTCTATCAATATGAATTTGATTTGGATGAAGCCGCCCACGGAGCCTGGCATACCTTTGCCGTGGAACTGGACGGCAGCGACGGCAGACGCAAGGACTTTTTCTCGAACACCATTATTTCCCGCCTGGGCCAGATCAAGGAAATATCCATCGGCATCATCAATCCCGGGGTCGACGGGGACAGCAGTTCTTCCGGCACGGAGGTCATCTGGATCAACAACCTGCGCGTAACCGGCGGGGAAACCAGGGAAGGCATGGCCTACCGTGTTACTTCCAACACCAGTTTCTCCGACATCATGACGGTCAACAGCGATTGGAGGGATGTGGATTCTGATTTTTATACCATCGACGAGAGTCCGCAAGGCAAACAGCATTCGACCACCAGCAAAGTTTCCGGCAATATCACCAAATTATCATGGCTGCCGATCAGCCTCTCCTGGAACCGCAGCGCCAATTTCACCGAACTTGAGCATCGCGATGATCCGTCCTTTTCCAATAATTTTTCAAACCCGGATGTGGTCAACGAGACCGTAAACGGCGGTTTTTCCTACAACCAGCTGCAGGGATTGGATATGTCCTTGGCCACTTCGCAATCGCGCAGGAATACCACGTATATCGACCAGATCAGCAATGTCAATAATCTCCAGGAGACTTTTAGCGCCACCCCCAGCGTGTCTTACACCCTGCCGGCAAAGATCCTGAACTTTCCGCTCGGCGCCACCACTTTTACCGGCAGATATGCGTATACAGACACGCACCTCAAGTACGACCAGGATGGCGTGCAAAAACTGAAACGGACTGATTTGTGGGACCGGTGGAAGCAAAGCAAGGAGGAGACATACACCTACCAGGGCTCGTATTCGCCCTTGTTTTTTCTGCGGATGACTCCAAGTTTTACCTATGCCCAGACCAGCGACCGCGGGCACCTCTCCTGGTATCGTTTCTATGCGGCTTTGGACACCAAGTATAATCCCGAAAACAAGCAATACTTTTCAGAAATATACCGCATGTCAAAAATCGACAAGATCGCAAAGATCAATATGAATATCCTGAATGTGCCGGTCATTTCGCCGACCGTGTCCTATGCCATGACCAATAGCCGGGATTATATCAATGATACCCTGCTGCTGCCCGGAACCTTGAACCTGCAAAGCGGCCTGGCCCTGGGGGAATTGATAGGATGGAACCAATTCCCGCGCTTTAACCTCTCCCAGAATTATACCACCTCGGCGACGTACCGGAACGAACTGGAAGCAGATCCCATCGGTCAGCTGGATTTCGAACACATGTGGGTCATCAATCCCTCGACCTTCAAAGACAAAGATCCCCTGTTTAATACGGCCTACATCAATTCCCGCACCATCAGTGAAAGCGCCAGCACTTCCATCGGTCTTATCCCGGATGTGAATTTGACTCCGCAGTATACAGACAGTTGGACCAGAAAAATGACCTCGCAGAACAATTTCAACACCACGCTGACCATGTCGGTGGGGTCCGGCCTGGTGTGGAGCCGGGTGCCTTCTTTTACCTGGCTGAACATCCAGAACCTCAGCCTGGATTACCGCTATTCGGAAAACAGCACCCTCGATTCAGCGGACCGGGAGATCATGCGCAATATCACGCACAGCACCACGGCCAGTCTGCCGCTGCGCATTTTCACTGAAATATCCAGCAATCTATCCGCCGGTTTGATCCAGACCATCCGCCTGTCCGGTGAAAAATTGGATGTGGCCATCTATGAAGACACCTACACCGGCGGGATTTCGCTTTCTTACAACCTGCATATGGATACGCCGTTTATCCTGCCTAATTTCTGGCCCTTTAATGGCGCCGTGCTCAAACTGCAACAAACCCTGCGGTTGAGCAATACTTTCAATATGGAATTCGCGCGCAACCGGGAGGTAAACGTCAGCGGAAACAAAAAAACCACCGACACCTTCACCAATGACACCACGGTTAATTATTCATTGTGGAAAAACGTTGAGGGTGACGTGAGCATAACCAATCAGTGGTTTTATGACCAGGTCAATGCCAATAAGGATTATTGGGCCATCCGCATCAAGGCCGGCCTGACGGCCATTTTCTGATTATTCACCGGGAACGTTGAAAGGATTTTGTCGCCAGGACGTCTAATGGCACATGGAGCTTCCAGCTTTCACAGATATGCTCATGGCCCAGGCAATGGGCATGCTGGCGCCGGCTGCATGTCCGGTTTGCGGTAAAAGCGCGGGAAAACATGCTTTGGCGGTTTTATGCAGCTGTTGCCGGCCTGCATTGAAACCCAGGCCTGTTTGCCAATGCTGCGGGCATCTGCTGCCGGAAACATCCTGGTCGCGTCTTATTTCCGTCCATCGTTGCCGTTCCTGCCGGTCTTTTACGCCTTACTTTGACTGTGCCAGGGCAATTGGCGGGTATGCCGGAACCTGGCGCAAAGCGGTGCTGCACTACAAATTTGCTCCCGGACAACATTTGACCATGCAATTTCTGGCCTGTGCATGCCGTATTCTACAGGCCGGCGGTTTTCAAGGCGGCTGGCAGGCCGTCACCAGCATGCCCAAAAGACGGGGCAAGGATCTTTCAGCCATGAAAATTCTGGCCAAAGCTTTGGCCGGAAAAATACGCCTTCCGTATTACGACGTATTGCGGTTTGCCCACGACAACCTGCCGCAACATACTTTGGGCCGCAGAGAGCGGGTGCGCAACATGCGCCACTGTCTGGAGACAAAAGGGAAGCACAGGAT
>JAFGIQ010000196.1 GCA_016929575.1 candidate division FCPU426 bacterium | reverse complement strand
GCCTGCAATTGGGTGCGGATTTGGTCTGGCAGCTGCCCACCAGTGATTCCGCCAGCCGCCGCCTGTGGATCATCTGCCTGAGGGCGGATGGGCTGGGCGGCGGGCAGCCGGAATGGCTTTGGGATATAAAAAAGGAAGCGGACCTCCGGCAAAAACAGGTCCTGTTTGTGGCTTTGGGCAACCGCGGGGATGCGGAGCTGCTGTTGCGGCTGCAGCAGGATCCGCAGTTGGCGGATTGCCTTTTTATGGAGGCGCGCTGGCCTGAAGCCTGCGTCAGCAGCGCGCAGGTGTTTGCCGATGCCGAGTTGGTGATAAGCATGCGCTATCATGGATTGGTGCTGGGCGCCCTGGCAGGAGCCGTGGTGACCGGATTTGGCGCTGATCCCAAGCTGGCCGTCCTGTTGGAAGAGCTCGGCCAGCGTGTTTTATCCGTGCAAAGCCCGGTGTCCCAGCTCAGGCAGATTCTCGCCGAGCTGCCTGCTTTAACCGCGGTCTTGCTGCACAGGCGGGCATGGTTGCGGCAACGAAGTCAGGAAGCGGTTGCCGCCGCCCAATCCTGGATCGCCGGGGTGTTGCGCACGGGCGCATAAATCCGGCGGCGCGCCACATGTGTTTTTCCGGCGTTTCCCGGCCGGAAGTGCCGGTTGACGCCGGACCTCGCTGCCCCGTATAATCGTATCAACAGTGGAAGAAATCCTCCGCCCCCTGCGCGCGGATAAAGGATTACTCCGGATTCTGGAGCGTGCCGGTGATACAATTTCATCATGTTTTCATGACCTACCAAAACGAGTACCGGGCTTTGCGCGACATCGAGCTGGAAGTAAGCCGTGGAGAGTTTGTCATGGTGACCGGCCCTTCGGGGGCGGGGAAAAGCACCCTGGTCCGCCTGATTACGCGTGAAATCCTGGCCACCCGAGGGCAGGTCATTGTTTTTGACCAAAACATCGCCAAACTCAAGCCCAGCCAGGTGCCTTTTTTCCGCCGCCGCCTGGGCGTGGTTTTTCAGGATTTTCGCCTGCTGTTTGACCGCACGGTGGCCGAAAACGTGGCCTTAACGCTTCATGTCATGGGCTGCAAGGGCCGCACCATCACCCGGGAGGTCGCCGCCGCCCTGGACAAAGTCGGCTTGGCCAAAAAGAAAAACATGAAACCGTGGCATTTGTCCGGCGGAGAAATGCAGCGGGTGGTTTTGGCCAGGGCCATTGTCCATGACCCCCCTCTGATTTTGGCGGACGAACCCACGGGGAATCTTGATTTTGCCACGGGGTGGGAAGTGATGCAAATACTCAAACAGGTGACCGAGACCGGGACCACGGTGTTATGCACGACCCATAATTTGAATTTTATCCAACGCTTGAAGAAAAGGACCCTGTTGCTGGACAAGGGCCTGCTCTTGGGGGAAAGGCATAAAGCACATGGCCTTTAGTTTCGTTCTGCAAGAGGCTTTTCGCAGCCTCTTCCGTTCCAAACGTTTGAATCTCATCTCCCTGGGGGCCATGAGCATGTCCCTGATGGCCTTGGGGCTGGTGCTGATCCTCAACGCGGGGATGATGGAGCTGGCGAATTTTGTGGAGGAAAAAATTGAAATCGTGATTTTTTTGACCGATGACATGAAGGAAGGGGAAGTGCCGGCCCTGATGACCAAACTGCAGGACCATCCGCAAGTCCTCGCCGTCAGGCATATTTCCAAATCATCGGCATTAAACGAATTTTCCGAGGACGCCGCCTTGCGCGACCTGCTGGAGGTGTTGGGCGACAACCCCCTGCCCTCCTCCCTGCGCATCGAACTCAACGAGAAGACGCCGGAAAACGTCAGGCGTTTCATCACCTGGTTAAAGCAGCTGCCCGGGGTGGACGACGTCAGCTACGGCGGCGGTGATGCGGACCGCCTGTTGCAGGCCCTGCAATTCACGCGCCTGGTGGTTTTGGTCGTGACCTGCAGCCTGCTTTTGGCTTCGGTGGTGATCATCGCCAATATCATCGGCCTCATGGTCTATTCACGCCAGGAGGAGATCAGCATCATGCGCAGCATCGGCGCCACCAACGCCTTTATCCGCCGCCCCTTTCTGATCTGGGGCATGCTGCAGGGCGCTGCGGGGGGATTGCTGGCCTCCGGCCTGCTGTTGTGCCTGTGGTATGTGTTGCGCTATTACAGCCTCCGCGACTTGGGGATAGACCTGCAGGCGCTGCTGCCGCCCACGATTTCCGATCAGGCGGCCTGCGGCTTGGGTGTGCTGATGGCCGCCGGTTGTTTTTTGGGTTTTGCCGGCAGCCTGGTATCGGTGGGGAGGCAATTGCGCTGATGCCGCGGCATCTGCTGTGGGCGCCGGTGCTGGTCGCGGTGGGGATCTTATCCGCCGCAGCCTCGCTGCAGGAGGCGCAGGAACAGCTTAAAACCTACCAGCAAAACATCCGCCAGGAAAAAAAAGATTTGGAAAACGTGCGCGAGCGCCTGCGCCGGGAAAAACAGGCCGTGCGCCGGCAAAAACAGAAGGAACGGTCGGTTCTTTTTGAGATTCAGCGGCTGGGCAAAAAGCTGGAGGAAGCGGATGAACGGTACCAGGACGACCAGGAGAACCTGCGCCTGGTGCGCAACCGCATTGCGCATTTGCGCTACGAAGTGCAGGGAACCGAAACCGAGCTTGCCAGGCTGCGGGAATTCCTGGCAGCCCGTTTGCGCATGATCTACCGCGAGCGGCAGATTGGGTTCTGGAAAATGCTGGTGACGTCCCAGTCCCTTTCCCAGGCGTTAAGCCGGCTGAAATTTTTTCATGTCCTGGCGGAACAAAACGCCTATTTGATTAAAACCGTGGCCCACAAGCGGCGGCAGCTGCTGGTTTCCACCCAAAAGCTGATGATCCAGGAGCAGAAGGCCGAAGAATTGGAGCAAGCTTCCAAGCATTCGCTGGAGAAGCTGCAAGCCACACAACAGGAGCGCGAGTCGTACTTGCACCGCGTCCGGGTGATGCGGACAGAGCACGAACAGGCCCTGAAGGAGCTTGACCAGGCTTCCCGGCGCCTGAGCGCCCTGATCAACAAGTTGGAGCAGCGCCGCCGGACCCTGCAACGCAAGCTGACACAATACGGCCAGGGATTTGCACGACGCCGGGGGACGCTGCCCTGGCCGACGCGCGGCCGGGTGGT
>JAFGIQ010000195.1 GCA_016929575.1 candidate division FCPU426 bacterium | reverse complement strand
GCCTACGTTGAGGGTGTAACCCTCCGTGGCTACTTGCATAACCACGATAACGCAGGTTGCCAGCCATTTCCATAATAACTAAATAATAAATAATGTTTTTTATAAACTCGAGAAACAAAGGCTTTATCCGCAGATGACGCCGATTTCGCAGAGGATGTCTAAAAAATTAAAACATGCAATGCCAATGATTTTAAGCTTTATAAATCTGTGTAATCTGTGGAATCTGCGGATAGGGTTTTAATTTAATTTGGGCAAGAGTGAGTTTAGGTGTTGATAAACTGGCGCAATCAAGCAGCCGGTAGTATCAGCGCAATTTGAACAGCAATGGTTTCCACTATGTTTGAAATAGGACTTAATTTCCGTACTCCGGAGCCTTTGTCAAGGGGGTTGCAGATCAGACCACTTATTCTTTAAAGCACAGGAAAAAACTTATTCTTTGTCCCTGATAATGACGACAATAATAGCAGGAACTTTTCAATCGTAATTCACTGAAGAAAAAGGAAAAAGCCATCTTGCCAGCTTTGCGTATTGCCCGAGGAAAAAATGCAATCCAATGCATGCTGTTGCTGGCCCTGGCTGCACTGCTGGGAAGCTGCGATCAGATGCGGGGCATTATTTTGCCCCAAATGCCGGGGCGCATCTTGGCCCTGTTTGAAGCAGATTCAGGCCGGGCAGCGCAGGACACGCTGGTTCCCGGCAAGAATTATGTTTTGGCGCTGAACACCAAGGGTCTCCGGACTGTGGGCAATGAGATCATGCTTTATTACCGGCATGACGGCAGTCAATACGAATGCCTCCTGGCAGTCTGCAGATGGGACCCCCGCTCCCCGGCGCAGACCATGGTTTCTGTGGCCAATACTCCTGATGATTTGCGCATATGGCCTTTGCGCATTCCTGACCAGCCCTTGTACCAGGAATACGGCGTGCTGAAACTCCTGCTGCGCTATCAAAAAAACGGCGCCGGACCTGATTTGAATCTTATTCAATACTATACTTTGGCTGATTCCACGCCTGACCAGGCGTTTCCCCTCAACGAGGGCCCGCCGCTGGTGATCCTGGATATCAATATTGGCTATTTGGGGAACCGGAAAAGCGGCACGCAGGTCGGATATATGCTGAAACGCATCCAGGACGCTTTCCGTTTTGCCGCCAAGGGATATGCGGAAATGAACGTGCATTTGCTCGATTGGAAAGCACTGCCGGCCAATGATGAAGAAGTGGGCGGCAGGGTTCACGATTATCTGGCCTGGTGGCAGGGTCTTTCCCATGATGTCAGCGGCACGGATTTGCTGCCGCTCACCGGCAAAAATCCGGCAGACCTGGAAATGATCAGGCTGGCCTGGTATGCCTCCCACAGCCAGCAGTTGCACCAGGATATTGAAGCGCTTTTCAACCTGCCTCTGCCTGCCCGGACCTTGATTATTGCCGAGGTTCCCGCCCAGCCTGGCAGCGAAAGCAACAGCAACAGCCCCTGGGCCCTGGTGCCGCTCTACAATGATAACCGCTTTAGCCAGGAGGTGTCGGGAGTCAGGCGCTATGGCCGGCACCGGGATTTTGGCTTTGCGGATCCGGACCAGATCCAGCGGCTTGCCCTGCAGACCATCGGCAGAATGCTCGGCATGCCTGAGGCGCAGGATGAATTCTTTCCTGCGGCAGACAGCTGGCAGGTCAGGATCGCGGCCGGCTGCCTTTCCAGGCACGGCGAGGTGGTGCACCTGGGCTTGCCGCCGGATTATCCCACCGACCTTTTTTTTACGGATGCAGCCATTGCCGCGCTTGTCCGGCCGAATGTTATAACAGCCGCAGCCATGGAAATTCCCTATATCCATCCCGCAGGCGATCCCATAGGGGCTGCCCAATGGACCGTCAGCGGCAGCAAACAGCCCGGCTGCGCTGTGCTGATAAACGGCGGCAAGGTGGCGGCCGCGGATCCAAACACCTATTGGTCCGCCGCCGTGCCTCTGATCAAGGGGGAAAACCGCCTGGATATTGCCCAACTCCAGGGAAATCTGGCCAGCCACCCCTGTTTGCTTTACCTGCGCCGCGAGCATACTGACGCCTCTATACTCCTGAGTCTGGAGCTGAAGAGAATGATGCCTGCGCAAAACCGGACACATCTTGGAAAGAGGATTGAATTTGAGATGGAGGCCAGCGCTGCCGCAGGTATACAGACCGTCCGCTGGTGGGTGGAAAAAGCATCAGACACAGGTGTATTCACCATGCTGCCCGGCAGCGGGCATGAGCGGGCTTTGCATGGCGCAGCCAGAGCCCGGCTTGCATATACTGCGGTTTTTGCCGAACCCGGCCAGTATAAGATAAAAGCCATTGCCCGGGATATGGCCCATCCTGCGGCCGGTGCAGGACACCAGTCATTGCCAATCGAGATACTGATGGATATTGACTAACAACTCTTCTGTAATGAAAAGCACATCCACAGATTCCTGGCGCACCAGATTACACAAATCACCCAGGTTAAAGGAAAGCAGGACTTCGGGTGGAAGAGAAAACATAAATAAATCATCCGCGAAGAACGCGAAGAAAGACACCGGCTAAGATGTATTGCTTCTATTTGGTTGCCTTCGCGTACTTTGCGGAAATATTATTTTTCGTTCGTGATGGGGACGAAGCTGAGGTGTCAACGGGCTTTGGTGCAATCTGCGATCTCATCTGCCTGCCACGGCGTAGCCTTGGCGGAGCCGGGCGTAATCTGCATTTTTAATCTGCGGAATCTGCGGATAAATCTTTTAAAAGCAAAGGCAGGGGTGAACCCCTCCGGTTTTCACCCCTGCCCGCTTCAACAACTCTTTGTCAATTTGTCAGGCGGCCAAAATCAGGCCGAAGTGCCTACGTATTTCAATTTCAGCATCCTGGGCGCCGGTATCGGCATTTCCAGCCGGACGCCGGGCATCTTGTCCAGGTTTTGCAGCAAGCGCCAGAAGCTCTGGTTTTGGGTGGCAATATGCAAAAGCGCCGCCTTTTTGGGAGCCAGAATAACCAGCTCTTGATCCTGTATTTCAACCTCCAGGTGCAGGTTGAAGAACCGCAGCACCTGGGCCAGTTCCCGGACCAGCTGCTGCTTGACCGGAGTCTCCAATCCGGATTGCATTACCCTGTTCATCTGCTCCAGCACTGCACAGATGGCCTTGTTTTGCATGCTCTCGGAAATCATCACACTGGTGGCAGAACGTTTCAACCCGGCCACGGGCCGGGTAAATTCCAGCCGGTCGAAAAGCTGCAAAGTGCCGAGTCCCTGGCCGTTGACTGCATCTTCTGTCTCCTGATCCTTGAAACCAAAGCCCGCTGCATGCATTGCCTCCCTGACATACTCCTGCGGATTCAATTGCCTGGCCATACGCGGGGCCATGCTCCACATTTGCGCGCCTGCCACCATGACCACCGCGCCCACTCCTGCCAATACAATGGCAATGGGGCCTATTACGGCCATGCCGGCTATGAACGCCAAGCCGAAAAATGCCGCGCCGATGCCAAAAACCCGGAATGCATATCCGCGGATCCTGGCGGCAGGCCTGGGCAGCTGGAAGGTGCCGCGGCCGGCCAAGCGCACCAGCAACCGCTGGAGCAGGTGCGGATTGGCGCTTTCCTGATAACTCTCATAGGCAAGGTGGAATTCCTCCTGGAAAGCCGCCACCGCCACTGCCCGGTCGCCGCCCTTGAGTTTTTCGATGGCCGCAGCCCGGCTGCGCATGACCGGCAGGGCGGAATTTTCCAGCTCTTCCAAGGCAGACTGCAGGCCAGAAACATCCTCCGGACTGAAAGTCCGTCCAAAAACCTCGGTATGCAGGAATTCAAACAAATTCATGGCTGGTTTGTTGGGCATGGCCATTTGCGCCCAGGTTTCCCCGGCCTCCGCAGCATCTTGAATGGTGCGCTGTAATTGCGCGGCATTGAGGATAAACTGCTTGCAAAGCTCGGTGATGGCAAACCTGCCATATTCCCGGAAAGCCGAACCCTTTTGCCGCAGTTTGAATTCCAGGATGTTTTCCATGGCCGGCATGCTGGCCGTCAGACGCTGCATCAGCCTGGTTTTCACGGCCTGCACCACCTGGTTGATGAGCACTTCTGCATAGGTATCGCCGAAATACTGCAGGGAATCCCGGTCCACCAGAATCCTGGTCCTGCCGTCCTCCCCCAGTTCATTGACATCCTCCTGGCTGCCAAGCTCAATGCTGCGCAGGGCGCCAAGCATGTCCGGCGCCAGGCTTAAAACCTCGGCCAGGACCTTCATAAACCCGTATCTTTTGGCCTCGGCAGCCGCCAGGAAGGATATGCCCTCTTCCTGCAGCAGGCCGGCCATTAATTCCGCGGCTTTGGCATCATCCCGGTCAGTGCCCATGCCCTGGGCAAACCTCTGCGCCAGGGTGGGTTTGGCTTTGATCACTGCCTGGCCGCCTTGCTCTTCCGGCCGGGCCTCGTGCATGCCTGCAGGCGGTTGAACAGCAGGTGCGGGCTTGAACCCCGCCAGACCCTGGACCAGCATCTCATCCGTGAGCGGCTTTGTTTGCGCCTTGAGCCAGGACATGTATTCAGCCTCCTGCTGCACTCCCAGGGCCTGCAGGACTTCTTTCATTTCACGTCCAGCTTGATCTCTTGTTTCCAGGGCCGCTTTTTCCCGGTGCTGGCGTGCTATATCAGCGGTAAGTTCGGCCACCTGTTGCGGGCCAAAGTAGAAGCCCTTGCCGGGCTGGCGCTGGAAAAACACCTCCACCGGTTTTTCCCCGGACAGGGAGCGAATATGCTGGAGGGCATCCACCGCAGCGTCAGCCGGCTGCATCACCCGGCCTGTGCTGCGCAGTTCGCCGAAAGTGGTGGCAACAACACCCAGACCCAGAACCTTTCCTGCCTTGTCCGCCTCGCGCATCAGGCTGTCTATGCCCACATTCCAGGTTAAAACCTGCTCGGTGTCAGGTCCAAAGCTGCTGCCGGATACAGAGATGATGGACGCACTGCCAAACACAGGTACTTCGTCCGGATAAAGCAGCAGCTCCAACTCCTGTATCAGGGGCTTGAAGGATGCAAGCATCTTGCTCCTGTCTTCCAGGAGCTCGCGTTGGTCTTGCAGCTTTTTCTCCTCATTGGCCAGGGCCGCCTGTTGGTCCACCAGCTGTTTGCGTTCATCGGGCGTGAGCTTGGCATCCTGCAGGCGCGCTGCCAGCTCCTGTTTCTTGTTTTCCTGCTGCATGCGCAACATGACCAGCTGGCGCCGCTCCTGGTCCGTGCCCGCATTCTCCCGCTCCCAGGCCTTGGCCATATTCACCAGCCCTTTTTCCTCCAGAACTTCGCTGATGATTTTTTGCAATTCAGCCGCATTCTGGTAAACGCCATTGGCCTTTTTAGCCACCGCTGCGCGCAATTCCGCCCGCACCTTGGGATCAAAGTATACGTTTTGCGCTTCATAATGCTCCAGCAGGCGCTCGAAACTCTGCAGCGCCGTGACATATTCGCGCGCAGCCTGGGCTGATTCGGGCTTGCTAAATAAATATTGGGCCGCGGGCGTGAAATACTCCATCAGCCCGGACGGGCCCTTATCCTCCGGTGCGGGCACCAGCGCGTCGAATTCCTTTTCCGCGCGGGATTCGCCGTTTAACACCCTTTGGGCCAGCAGGTATTTTCGGGAATGCTCCCGCAAATCCTGGCGGTAGGAGGCCATCCGCTTGCTGTCGTCTGCTTCCACCACCCGGCCGTTTTTGTCAACCGCCACTGCCTGTTTGCTGTCCGCGAGCTCCACTTTAAGCAGACTCTGGAACCCCTTCATGAGCAGCTGGTAGGAGGCGGAAATCAGCATGGGGTGGTTGAAAATGCCGTAGCCAAAGCTCATAGCCAGGTTTAGCCCGTTCATCCACTTGGCTGCCTTGGGATTGGCTGCCCCGGGTTTGAGCCCTGCAGCCAGCGCTGCTGCTGCCTGCTGTTTGCCTTGTTTGTTCATAACACCCAGCGAGGAGAAATACGCCATCACCATGCCCACTCCAACCATCATCTTCGTAGTCACAGCCAAGGCCGGGAACAACCACAGCCCGGTGGAAGCGCATGCTGCCAGGAGCAAAGCGCCGACAATCAGGGTTGTCTTTTTAGCCGGCACGATCCAGCCGTCCTCCACCTTGAAAAAAACCTTGCCAAACTGATTCTGCTGCACCCACCTGAGCCCATTGCCCAGCTGCTGGCTCGACCACTGCGCCATCCGCGCGCCTGCGCGCTGCTGTTGCAGTTGCAATTGGGCGGCCCTGGCTATTTCAGCCAGGCCCGCCAGGTCAGGAACAGACTGCGCCCGCGCAAATGCACCCACTTGGCGGATGCCGTATTTTTGGGCCAAGTCCGCGGCTTTGCCCAACTGTTGGGATATATAGGCTCTGCCTTGCTCCCTGGTCATGGTCTGGCCGCCATAATTCACTGCGCCTTCGGGTATGTTGCTTAGGCGGGGCACAACCTCTGCCAGCTGGATAATATTCCTTACGGTTTCATAGTACTGGTTCCGGTGCCGCGCGGCCTGGCGGTAGATCATCCAGCCCAGCTGCAATCCAAAAGGAGAGCCGGCAGCCTTGCCGGCCTGCTGGTAGAACTGCCAGTCACTGCCAAAACGCCCGTTCATCAGCACATTAAACCATTCCCCGCCGTGCTTTTGCCGCAGATCAACTATTTCCTGCGCTACGTCCAGGTTTCGTTTTATGCCCGTGTTGTTCTGCAGCAAGTGCGCAGTGGCTTGCGCCACCCATGGTTGGTTTTTAAATGTTCTTTGGTATGTATCCCTTGCCTGCTGCCCAAAGGCATGCACCAGCTTTTGGGCTGTTGTTTCAGGCGATTCGTTTGCGCCGACTTCCACCTGGATTCCCATTCTCTCGGCAGCAGCCAAAGCCAGGGGCACCCAATTCTTGGCTGCATCGCCGGCTTCAAATTTGAATTGCTGTACAGCCAATTCGCCCAGCTGGTCGGCAATCGCGGCCTGCAGCCAATCCGTGCCATACTGTTTTTGATATTGCGCAATTTGCTCTACGCCAACATTCCTTTCGGCCAGGAAAGCGACAGCCTGCCAATTTGCACCGTACTTGGCTTGATATTCCGCCACCTGGTCTGCGCGGGCCAGGGTATCGCTGTTCTGATACACATCCTCGTGGCCCTGAATGCCGCTTATCCTGTCATGTTCAGCCCTGACCGCGCCCTGCAAGGCGCCGCCCTGCAGACGGGCTTGCATCCAGCCTGCGGCCCACATTGCCCCCGGCACTTGCGCCTTCCAATCCTGCTTCACAGGCATTGCATACAGTAATCCGCGCACTCCGCCCACTTTCATGGCCCTGCGCGTCACGCTGTGCTGCAGCAAAGGCGCCGAGGTCTTCTGGCCGTGCCAGCGGGCAGCCACATCCTGCAGGCCCTGGAACTCGCGCAGCCGGTTGGGCAGGTCCTGGGTGACCCTGCTGGCCATGACCTTCATGTATTCCGGGCTGGATTTGGCCACGGTCACAGCCTCGGTCTGCTCAATATCGCCGGCTTTGGTGCGCAGCACTGCATCCTTCTTTTGCACGTCTATCTCTTTTAAGAACTCGCGCATGACCCCGTCAAATATCCTGAAAAATTCCGTCCTGGCCACCTCGCTGTTAATATCCAGCGTGCCGTCAGCGACATCTTTAAAGAACTTTTCAAAACGGGCGCGGTCCACGTCCCGCAGGTTGTTGATTTCATTGAGATTGAAATCCAGGCCTGTTTCCGCGGCCACGCGCTGATAAACCCTTTTACCGTTCACCTCTGTGTATACATTGCCGCGTTTCATGGCCTGGGCAAAAACATCGGTCGGTGAAAGGTCCATTTTTACCATATGCCCTTTGAAGGCCATATAAGGCATGCTTGGCCGGAGCGGAACGCCCTTTGCATCCAGGGGTTCCATAAAACCGGTGAACTTCTCCGTGCCCCAGATGTTGAGCCCTTCGCCAATGGCAGGCGCAAAAATATACCGGCTCTGTGTCCAGCCCAGCTGGCCTTTGACGTTTTCATAGAGCTGTTCCACAATCCGGGAATTTTCCTTCCACATGGCATCTAAAAATTCATTCAGGCTGATTTTATCCGGAGCTTTCCCGGTTTTTTCAGCATAAGCATCAATGGCCCGGCGAACGTCCGATGACAGTTTTTTTGTTTGCATGACCTGGGCAAGGTTTTTAGGCGCCTGCTGGATCGCGCTTTTCACAGCATCCAGGGCCACGGTGTAGGCTTGCGGCGACATGCCGTCAATCAATATAACCTGGGGAGGCCCGGTCCGCAGTCCACGGGCAGGATTCAGCATGTCAAAAACCGCGACTTGGAGTACAAGGTCAGCCTCGGCCTTGGCGTCAATTTTTTGTCCCGGGTTTTTCCGCTGAATTTTAAGTTCCTTTACCAATTCTGCCTGCCGCGCAGGAGACATTTTTTCAAAATGCTCGCGGGCGATTTTATCCGTTATCTCCAAAACCGAAACACCTTCGCGCCTGGCCATTTCAATGGCCATTTTGCGCATGACATTGTTGTCATTGTGGGTCAAGATTTGCTGCGTATGCTGCGCCCGGGGATCAGAAGCATGCATTTTTTCATGCGCGGATTGGATGATGTGTTCCTGAAAACTTCTATTGTCTGCCCTGCTCAGCCGGGCCTGACCGCCGCTTCCATCCAGGGAGATGATCATGTCACCCCAGCGTGCTGACATATGCAGCTCGCCCTTGTTCACATGATCCATGGTCAGGGTCGGCTCGCTGGTTATTTCCACGATTCTTTTTCCCATCACTTCCATGGCCCTGGAAAGCCCGGTGATGGTTCCGGTATAGCCGATGATATTGTGCGATCCCATCAGTTCAACCGCCTCCAGCATGGTCACGCGCTCGGTGGTCACATGCGCCAGGGCCTCGCCCACGGCCTTGGTGAAGTTGGGGTTGTTTTCCATGAACTTCGCCACATTGAAGCTCTTGGCATTAAAGAAGCTTCTGCCCTCGCCCCGTCCGGCAATCCGTCCCTGGCTTTTGCCGACCAGGTGGTCAATGGTGATCTGCATGAGTTGATAACCGGAAAGGATCGAATCCCCGTAAATGGTGTTGTCGCGGCCCACGCCGCCTTCGGCAGTGCCGTACTTCGGCTTATTGTTTACGCTATCCCAGGCGCCGGTGTATTCCCGGCCATTGACATTGTATATGGCCTGGCCGACTTTTCGCAGCATGTTGGCCGTGCCGCCGCTTCTGACATCCACCCCCATCTCCGCGAATGCCTGGCGCAGGGTTTTGTTGGCATATTCGCCGTATTGTATCCTGTAGTCCAGGTTGAATGCTTTTTGGTTCCGCTGGGCTTCGCCGGGCTTGTAGGACACATCTTTAAACATGGCGCTGCGGGCGTCAGGGTTGCGGGCCAAATCCGTTTGCAGCGCATGGTACACCTGCAGGTGTGTTTTAAACATGACCTCAATCACGCCTGTCAGCTCTGCCTGCACAGAGGGCGCCAAATGCTCCCACACCCCGCTGGAGCCCAAAATAGTGTCCGTGGTGTGCAGGATGGAATGGCATTCATCCCAGGCCTTGGTGCTGACCTTGGAGAAAAACTCCTGGATGCGGGCGTCCGCCCAGCCTTTGCCGCGCATTTCCAGCACGATCTTTTTCACGCCCTCGTTGGACATGACATAGAGCTTGCCGTTTTCCAGGCCCCGGCTGAGGATTTCCGGCAGGGTGCTGTCATTGACTTCCACCAGCTCGCCTTTTTCTTTCAGTTGCTTCATGGTTGGTTCATCCATGATCTGCTGCACCAGGGCATCGGTTTTGGTGATGTACATGGAAGGCCCGGCCGGCTTGCCGGTCCTGGCTTCATATATCCGGCGCGCCAGATCCAGGGGCAGCACGCCGGCGGATTTGCCGCCGCCCATGCCCAGCAATATAGCCTCGCCCAGCACATGGCGCGCCAGGCTGTTGGGCTTGGTTCCCAATTCAAAATTGATCAGGTGCAATTCAGTCACCCGCACCAGAAAAGCCATTTGGTCCGGCAAGGCCTCATAATTCTGATACTTGGGATCAGCGTGAAAAGCTTTCAGCAATTCCTTTATTATTGCCCGCGATTCCGATTTCCCGGGTATGATTCCGGCTTTGTCGAACATCTTTTCAAACATCTGATTAATATTATTTGATTTGGCATTATTTTTCAGCAATTGCCGGTATGCTTTCATCATTTCAACCAGCATGTTTTTAAACGGCTCGCCGGTAACCACCTCGGGCGCCAGCAGCGGAGCTTTCACGCCTTCTGCTCGTAAAATGGCATTGAATTCCGGCGATCCCTGAATGCCTTTAATTATTTGCGCCAACTGGCCATGCAATTCCGCCAAATTCTGCTTGGCCTGGCGGGATTTGGCGGCTGAGCCGGATTTGGCTTTAATGGTCTCGGCCTGTATTTGGGCTTCGCAATTAAACATCAGGTCGACTTGTTCAATCAGCTTGGCATCGGCTTTCAATGCCCTGAGTTCGGAGATTAAATTCTGGCGGTATTGTATGTTTTCCGCGCTGACAGCCATGTTCAGGGATTTCATGACTTTTTTCATTTCACGTTGCAGGTCCTTGATTCTATCTGTCCGGCCTTCAGCCTTGGCCTGTTCCAACTGGGCCTGCAGTTGCTGCCCGCGCAGCTGCGCTTCAGCTGTTTTCCTCAGCTGCTTGTATTCACTGGCATTAACCACTTGTCCCAATTCAGCGGCATTTTTAATCCCCAGTCTCTCCAAATCCAGTTTTCCTGTTTCCCGCTTGGCGTTGAATTCTGCCAGCGCCTGGTCCAATGCCTTGCCCTTGCCTTCATTTTCCAGGAATTTTTGGAATTCCAGAATGCGCTTGTATAGGGATTTGGAAACCACCTTTTTCTGCGTCAGCTCCATGGCTGCCCGCAATCCGGCCGAGGAAGTGGAGGCCAACGCCGCCCGGTATTGGCCGCTGTTGAGCAAGCCCCTGTCCGCCTCAGCGCCCCGGCGCAGACGGCTGTAGTTCCTGCTGGCATTGACCATGGCCCGTCCCATACGCACTGGGAAAGCCGCCAGCTGGTAGGAGGCATATGTTACACCTTCGTATGCCATGCCGTACTTGGGCGTCATGAGCCTGAGTTCAGCCCCTATTGCCAGGCGCAATTGCTCGCCGAACAAACTCAGCCTGCCCCACATATTGCTGGCCAGATTCCCCAGCCGAGAGGTGCTGTCCCTCAGCACTTCGGGCCGGGCTTCGCCCGTCAGCTCGGGCATGGAACGTCCTTCAACTAAATTGGCCAGTTTATCAAGCAATTGCATCTCGTTTTTCCGCAGCTGGCTTGGTTCTACTTCTGATAAAACCTTCATCGTCTCCTGCAATATTTGCCGCTGGCGCACGACACTCTGGCGGCCTGCGGGGGTTGCTGCCGCTGCTTCCCCCTCAAGCGCGGACAGCATCTTGGCAATGCGTTCCTGGATTGGTTTTAGTTCTGCAGCAGACATGGGCCCGCCGTTTACGCCTGTGCGTGTAAAAGCCCGCTGTAATTCCTTTAATGCTTGTATTTCCTTTCGCAAATTTCCGGCCTGCTCTGTTTTTCCCGAGCGCAGGGCTTCTGGCAACAAGGTCTTCTCTAAAGCATCCAGACGCTTTTGCACTTTCTGCATCCGCTCCGTAGACTGCCGGAGCGCGCGGCGGGTGTTTAAGGCTTCGCCCGTGAGGATTTCAGAAAACTTCGCCAGTTCAGTTCCCGAAAGATGCTGGCTTAAGTTGTTCAACACAGAACTGGACAGCGTGTTGATGATTTCCGCGGCGCGACCTTTTTGTTTGGCGGTTTTTAACAACTGCGCCTGTTGGGCGGCAGGCATGCCAGAAAGCAGGCGGCCGATCAATTCCGCCGGCCCGTTATTGGCCAGCAACTGTTCAGCCAGGCGGCCTTCCTGTCCAAGCGCCTTGGCCAGATTGAGCTGTTGCTGGATCATGGTTTCAGCGGCACTTGCAGGTGTACGGGCTGGCGTTGCTTTGGTCTGAGGGCCAGACTCAGTGTTTTCCAAGCGCGCCTGGACCCGTGCCAGCCTGACGTTTAATCCTTTTGCTTTCGCGGCGATTTCGGTTTCTTGCGCTTTGGCATCGCCCTTTTGTTTGAGTCCGTTTAATTCTGAAATAAGACCCTGAAGCCTGCGCGCTTGCATCTGCAGATTGAGCCACCTATTCGTGTTGCCCGCTTTCTCTGCGATGGGTATGCTTCTTTTTTGTATTTCGGTCAACCGCGCCTGAAGCTGGCCCAGATACTTTTGAACAGCCGCAGGCCCTTCCTGCAGTGCTTTTGCCGCTGCCCGCAGTTCCGCGGCTTCTGCCTTCAGATTCGCTTGTCTGGAGGCGGCCTGCTGTTGACTGGTCTGTTCAGCTGCAACTGCCTCAGGCTGCGCTTGTGTTCCCGCAGTCTGCTGGCCGGCCCTGGCTTCTGCCGCCCGCATAATTCCTTCCGCTCTTTTGATTTTGGCATCCATGCTTTCAACAACCTGCTGCGCTGTTTCCGCGGCCAGCCCCTGCTTGCGGAGCTTGGCCAATGCCTGATTCAGGGAGCGGAATGAGCGGTTGACCGCCATGGCCGCGCCCAATGTGTCAGGCGCTGTTTTTTGCCCCTGGCCTTCCCCGGCAGTCAGACGCTCGAATTCAGCCTGGGCTTTTTGAAATTCAGCGACTTTGCCGCTTAGCTCTCGTCCGGCCTCCCCCAATTTGCCGCAAGTGTCTTGCAATTCAGCTGCATTGACTGACTGGCTGGTCTCAGTTGCGGTCTGACGGATATTTGCTCCCTTTGCCTCAAAAAGGGTTTTGCGGTGTTCCATGGTGGAAATCTTTTGCAAAGCCCGCTGGTACCTGTACTGGGGCAGGAAGCTGAATAAACGGTTTCCAGTTGCGTGCGCGTGCAAATCCAGGGAAGCAGCCTCCAACTGCCTGTCAGCCTCGGCCAGTCTTTGCTCGTTTTTCAGGTAATTTTTTTCAAAGCCTGATTCTCTCATGCGCAGCCTTTGCGTTATTTTTTGCCCTTGCGTGCGGATGAGCGGATCCAATTTTCCCATGCCTTTACGGGTAAGTGACAGGCCCAGGCCAAAAGCTTTAAACACAAAACCGCCCATGGCAAATTCGCCTGCTTCTATGGCAAAATCAATTGGATTCTCGCGCGCATGCTGGGCCATATCTGCAGCCTTATAGGCCAGGGAACGTGATGCATTTAAGGCGGTCTCCACAGGATGCGATACTGCGTTTTTAATACTCTGAAATCTGCCGCCTGATTCTGTGCCCAGATTCTCCCCAGAAGCGCCTGTTTTTTCCGAAGCCGAGCGTCCTTCTCTGGCAGCCTGGGCAAGGGTTTCCACTGCTTCCTGGACGCTTTTTCCTGGACGGGCTTCTGCAAGCGTGCGGGCCGTTTTAGGTGAAATGCTTTCGGCGCCAGCCTGCTTGGCCTGATTGAGACTGTCAAAAGGTCCTGTTTCAGCGGGCCTGCCAGAGCCATCCTGCCTCAGGGCCTCGTTCATTCGGCCGCGGGCTTGCTGGACCATTGCTTCAGACACCCTGCCCTCTGTGATCGCCCGGGCAACTTCAGGGGAAATGCCTTCACTGCCGGCCTGCCTGACTTGATTGAGCTCGTCAAAATATCTGCCCTCTTGTTGCCCGGCCTTTGCGCCCTCAGCTGGCCTGCCTGATTGATGCGTGACAGCTGCGCTGGTGCTGGCAGGAGCCAGCCTTTCACCCTCCGCGCCTGATCCGGCTTTTGGCGTAATCGTCCGGCCTTCACCAGCCTGGGGTTGGCCGGTATTCTGCACTTCCTGGCCTCCCCCCTCGCCCGTGCCCTCAGCCGGGCCTGCTCCGCTGCTCTCACTGCTGTATTGAAAATCCTTGCCTTGGGGGGCCTCTCCCTGCAGCCTTTGCACCGGTGTTCCGGCTTGCTCAGCCCTGGATTCAGATAATCCTTCCCTGGCTTTGGGCTTGTTCAATTCGTTTACTTTTCTCGCGAATTCTTTGCCGCGCGGTGTATCCGCACCCAACAAATCAGCAACTTTTTGTGAAACTTCTTGCCTGCCCTCATTAAATAATGATTGCAGTATATCCAGGCCGGACTGAAGCGGGTCATTGGCAACCATATCACGCACCGTATTTTTCGCTTCCAGCGGGAATTGTTTATACGCCTCAGCAAATGCCGCGCGGTTGGTCGAGTCCGCGGTCAATTCGCGGATCATTCTTTCCATGGTTTTTCTGGAGCTCGAGGCAGTCTTTATAAATTCACCCAGGGCCTTGCTGTCCTTGCCCAGCGCGGACATCAGCTGCCCAAAGGTGCGGTTGGAGCCCCGCGATGCCGCTATTTCCACCAGCCTGGCGCGGGCAGTGCTTTTGGCATCGCCCTTCATGGATTCCACTGTTTTTTCCATGAGTCCCTGGTCGCGGCCGGCGCAATCCGCCATTTTTCTCAGGGGCCTTTGGCTGAAAACGCTCCTGGCCGATGCCAGGGCCGTGTTCCACATTTTGCCAAAATCAGCCCTGCCGGCATTTTGCATGGCGTTTTGCATGCCCTGCTTGGTGCGTCCCAACTCCGATATAAAAGATTTGGCCTGGGCTGATCCGGCTGACATGGCGGCATTGACAACCGCCCGTGCCAAGGCCCGGGAGCAATGATCGCCATTGAGCACGGCTGCCGCTGTTTTGGCGTCTCCGGCCAGATTCCTGGCAGTGGTGTTCACCAGGACCGTGCCTGTGCCTTCTCCAGCAGACAGCAGATCCAACACCTGTTGCACTTGCTGGCCGCCGCCTTTCACCATGGCCCCGGATCTGGCCATGTTGCCGAGAATATTGGCAGCATCCCCCATAAAGGTTTCAGCCATGTTGGAGAGTATTTTGGCTGCTGCCTGGGCTTCCAGGCTGCCGAGCAACCCGGCATAATTGGCGATGGCCGCATTCATGCCATTGGCTGCGCGGACTTGCCCGAAAAACGTGCGGGCGCCGTGGAAATTGGCCCGCGCCTGGTTGAGCGCAGCTTCTGCCCTGGATACGGACGTGCGCTGGCCCGGCCGCAATCCCCCGACGTTTTTAAGGGAGCGTGATTCCGAAATACTCGCGCGCCTGCCAGTTATTGAACGGAGCGCGTTTCTGGCCAGACCTGAAGGCGAGAGGTTTCTGGCAATGTGTCCCAGACGGGCTCTAATGCCGGTGCGGCCGGCGGGTTTTTCCATGAAAGTCTTTTTCAACATAGAGCTCAGGAAATTATTGGCCAGACGCGTGCGCAGGGTGGTGCGCGGAATGCTGCTGGCGGCTTTTACTGCCTCCACTTCAGCGCGCGTGGGAGCTTTCATCCCGGCTTTTCCCATCACCTCTGCCACTGCCTTGCCGTTTTCGCATTTGGACAATTCCAGGGAAAGCTTGAGGCGCTGGGCCAGGCTCAGTTTGGGATTGCTGTGCACCCTTTCATTGGCTGCCCTGGCCTCATTGCACCTCATTTCAGGCATGACAGTCCTCAAGGCGCGCAACGCCCCTTTGATCCCCGAACTATCAAAAGCTCTGATCGCCTCTTTTAAAATAATAGCGCCCAATTTCACATAAACCTTGGCTGACTTGTATATATGCCGCAATTGCTTGAGGCCAAAAGCGGCCATGACGGCAATGCTCATGACCGAGACCACGGCATCCGCAAAGGCAAAGGAATCCGGATTGCTCCAGGCATTTATTGCATTGGGAATTGCCTCCATTAGCTGCAGCACGGGTGCAACAAAGAAATGATAAGCTGTGGTCAATACTGCACCGAAAATCCCGTGTTCTGCCACTCCTTCCAGATAAGAGGCTGCGATAAGAAGCATGCCATAGGGCCCGGCTGCCATGGCTGCGAGCAAAACCGCATTGTCAGCGACAAATTTGCAGGTCGCGTACCAAAAAGCCGAGCCATTGGCCTTGGCAGCATCCGCCCAGCCGTACAGGCGGGCGGTGGCCGGTGATAAAAGCACTTCCACTGCAGCAGTCAAGCTCGTGCCGATCAGGGACAGGGTGTATTTTACGTCCTTCCAAAAAGTGGCATTTGCATCCCGCACTGCCTTATTCCACAGCGAGGTGACCTTGGCCCAAGCGCCGTTCAAGGCATTGCTCACACGCATATAATAGGCCGAATTTTCTATCCCCCGGGAGTTTAATGTTTTGATTCTCCCCTGGTCGTCAATCAAAGTGATTTTTCCATCCATGGGGACAATCCTGGCATTGGTGCCCATCTGGTGCGCCTCGCCATTGACAACGAGAGTGGTGTTTTCGCCGGTCCGGGTAACAACTGCCAGCAGTTTTTCCCCGCCAATGGAAATGAATTCCAGGTGTTTGCTGACCGTGCCTTGCGCGCGCGCGCCGCCCTTGTGCAGCTGGTATTGCATGCCCCGGAAAGTGCCTGTCCACTCGGAGCCGAAGCTCTCGCTCTTGGTCATGAGAATGGTGGCCCTTTGGCCGGTGCTGTATCCATGCTCATCCTGAAGCTCGAGGGTCTGGTATTCCTGCCTGCTGTCTTGTTTGAATTCGCCTGAACCGCGGAAGGTTTCCTTGAAAACCTGGTCTCCCAGGGTAAAGGTGCCGCCGCGGTCGCTTTTGGCGGCAGTATTATCATAGGTGATCAATACTGTGGTCCTGCTGCCGTCCTTGAACTCCATTTTTTCATACTTTTGGTGGCCGGTCTGCACCACCTGGGTGACATTGTCCCCCTCCATCTGCTGGTTGGCCTGCGAGTAGATCCTGCCTTCGTGCGTGCCGGTCCAGGCTTCAGCCTCTCCCTGGGCATTGACGGCTTTGTTCATCAGGATGGTGACAGTGCGGCCAGTGGGCCTCACCTTCCCGTCCTTTTCACTTGCTTCCAGGACAGCCACTGTTGCGTAGGCTGCAACTCCGGACAAATAATATCCTGCTCCGCCTCTGCCAGGATCCTCGCAGGACTCCTGCTGGGTGTAAGTCTCGCCGGACATCAGGGTATAGCTCCAGGGCGGCGTGTCGCCTGTGGATGACCTTGGCCTGACTTCCCTGGTTTTAACGACCACTTCTCCATTGACAACTGAATTTGCAGGCGCCGCTTCTTTTTCCAGTGTAAAAAGACCGTTGTCGCCGTCCCGTTTATAGGTATTTCCCTGCCAATCCGTAACCCGCCAGGGTGAATCCGGATCATGAAATTCGCGGGTTTGCCTCAGATGCTGGCCATTGACCAATGCATACGGTCCGCCCTGGATGGTGCATTTCCAGCCCCTGGGAGCACTGGCATCCTCGGTCCAGGTGCTGCCGTCAGCAGTGGTCATTTCGCGCGCCACCACAGTATCTTTATTTAACGTTCCAATAGCGCGTCCCCTGGTCTGTCCTGCCTCGCGCGTGACTGCCCGGTAGGTCATGACCCGCTCGCCGGTGGGAGACACTTCCCAGCCCGTGGCGGTTTTTGTCTTGTGGGGCTGGCCGTGGGCGTCAAAAGTATACAGATTGCCGTCAAAGTCCGCGCCTTCAATTATATTTGGCCCTGGCTCTCCCTGCGCATTCGCCTGCCGTTGCGGATTATATGAGCCCCTGATCCACTGTCCGTTTTCCGCCTGGACCAATTTATCATCAAGCGCGCGGGTCATGCTGTAGCCGGTGGTCGCATCCTCCCAGGTGTGGCCCAATTGATCAGTGCCGCTTCTGGGGGATGCCGGATCTCGCGGATCCGTGCCCATGCGCACCCATCTTCCTGGCCTGACTTCCTCCAGCTTGTTTTCCATTCTCCGGGTCATGGTATGCCATGCAATGCGAACGGGTTTTGACCGGCCCGAGATCCTGGTTTCACTGCTCCTGAATTCCCAGACATTGCCGTTCAAATCCGTGCCGGATACCAGCGCCTTGGGGCTCGATGGATCAGCGCCGTAGCGCACCCATACGCCTTTTTCCACCTCGGTATATCTGTTTTGCAGGCGGATTTTCTGTTTTATCTGCCTGCCGTTCATTTCCCAGGTATTGCCGTTTTGATCCGTGCCTGTCCTGATCCTGCTGGCATTCTTTGGACTCGGATCATAGCCAAAACGCACGTACATGCCTCCGCCCACATGCGTGTAGCGCTTTTCCAAACGCACGGTTTCCTTCAGGCTGCCGTCCGCCAGGGTCCAGGTGTTGCCGTCCTGGTCCGTGCCGCTGGCTGCTTTGTGTGAATCCTTGACAGTGGGATCCCAGCCCAGCCGCACCCATTGGCCCCTGCTGGTGCGGGTATAGGTGTTGCTCAGGCGGAATTTCATGACCAGCCTGCTGCCCACCAGGGTCCAGGTATTGCCGTTTTGATCCGTGCCGCTGGATACCCTCCTGGAATTGCCCACCGTCGGATCCCATCCCAGCCGCACCCATTGCCCGGTCCTGGTCCTGGTGTATTTGTTGTCCAGCTGCAGCTTTTTGGTTAAAACCCCGGCCACCATGGTCCAGGTGTTGCCGTCCTGGTCCGTGCCGCTGGCCGTGTTTTTCGAGCCTTCCACTGTCGGGTCCCAGCTTAAGCGCACCCATTGCCCGTCCCCGGTCTCCGTGTATTTATTGTCCAGCTCCATTTTTTTGGTGAGCGTTCCTGCAACCATGGTCCAGGTGTTGCCGTCCTGATCCACGCCGCTGGACACCCTTTCGGCGTTGCCGACAGTCGGGTCCCAGCCCAGGCGCACCCATTGGCCGTCTTCAGTTTCCGTGTATTTGTTGTCCAGTTGCAGTTTTTGGACCAGTTTTCCATTCACCATGGTCCAGGTGTTTCCTCTTTGGTCCACGCCGCTGGCTGAATGGCTGGCATTTTCAACATTCGGATCCCAGCCCAGGCGCACCCATTGGCCGTCCGCCGTCTGTTCATACTCATTCGCCAAATGCAGCTTTTCCGTCATCTTGCCATCCACCATGTTCCAGGTGTTGCCATCCTGGTCCTGCCCGGTCAGCACGCGGTCACCGTTTTGCACCCGTGGATCGTGTCCGAATAAAATCCGCTGGCCCGTGTCGGTCAGCGTGTAATGGTTCTGGGCTTCCCAGGTCATTTCAATCTTGTCCTGCTTCCGCGTCCACATATTTCCCAATGCATCCGTAGTGCTGCTGACCCTCTCGCTGTTGGCCACGCGGGGATCATATCCCATCAGGGCGATCTGCCCGTTTTCTAAAACAGTATAGACACCCTCGGTCTCCCTGACTTTTTCAAAGACGCCGTTTATTTCCTGGTAGGTGTCGCCCCTGGCATTGGCGGCAGTCTGCGGCGCATGGGGATGCTTGGCATCCGTGGTCACGCTGGTGATTTCATTGTCCACCACTGCAAAATGCTGGGAGGAGACATGCTCGAATTTTCCCTCGGGACCCTGGAAAGTGCGGCCGTCATTGGTGGTGAAGGTCCAGACACTGCCTGCTTTGGTGGCATCCCTGCTCATCTGCACTATTTCATTGTGAAAAACGGCATATTTGTTTTCAGCCACCTGCTGGAATTGGTCGCCGATGGTAAAACTGTATCCACCTGTGGTGATGGTAACATCCGCCACCTGGCGGTAGACCTTGCCGTCCAGGGTATAGGTCCAGGGCGACAGATTGCCGCCCGCCCGGCCTTGGTGCAGCAGGTCGCGGGACATCTGCACAATCCGCTCCCGGTTGGCCGCGTCTTTGCGCACAGCATTGCGCTGCTCGGCGCTGGCAGTCCATTCGCCCCTGGCATTGCAGCGGTAGGTGGTGTTTTCAATGGTGGCAGTCCAGGCCCCGCCGCGGGTGGTTTTGCCGGATTGCTGGACTTCCCTTGTTTCATCTATATAATAGCGGCTGCCATTGACTACGTGGACGCCCTGGCGCCTCTCGCTGATGACCACGGCCGTAGCACCGTCGGCGTTTTCTTTGTAGGTGCGGTTTTCATGCTCGCCGATCCAGGCCGCGCCTTCTTCCATTCCCTTGTTCATCAACATGGTGATCATCCGGCCGTTGGGGGCAATGACACTGCGCTCGGCCTGGAAGCCGCTTTGAATCAAATATCCTCCCGGTTCCAGGGTGTACACCCGCGACTGGTTGATGCCCTCGT